>CAYMYV010000230.1:0-2970 GCA_964394775.1 uncultured Lachnobacterium sp.
CAATATTTCTAATTCGTTCGTCCCTGACTCCAAAAGAATATTAGTATCCATAATTGTCCTCCCAAAAACATCTATATGTAGCATTATAACATAATGCACTATAATTTGGTGTTATTTTTTTATTTTTTTACAATTTAATTGTTTTTGTTACCCCATCAATAATTATCTGTATTACCGGGTCTGTAATCTTATCTGCATCCGATGCATTTATCTTGAATAACAGCACTGTTTCTACGCTTTCACCGGGACCAATTGTTCCCTGATAGGTAGAAAAATCTGTCGACAGGAATGAAATGGATGATTTCGTACTTATCTTACCGCTTGTCAGCTTAAAGACCGGAAGCTTCACCGCATTATTCACTGTAATATCCTGCGTAGCTGTATTCTCAATCTTAAAGGTCATTATATAAAATGTAAAACCTGCACCTGCATCGACCGAATAACTAGAACCCTCATCTACATGGTCTGCAACCGAGCTTCCTACATAGGTTACTTTAAGCCCATCACTTATTCCGACTGCCTCCGCAATTGATATTACATTTGATGTTACACTGTTATTGGAATTATCAGAATCCTCCGGTTTCTGTGTAGTCGACTCTTCTGACTCTTCCGATTCAGTCTCATCGATATACACATTAGATACCCCATCCTTTTGATACACATTATATTTTGCCACATAATAAGCAGCGGCATTAACAATCAGTGCCTCTTCATCTGCAGTTAATTCGTAAACCTCAGTCCCACAACCGCCTAACATAAGAGATGCAGCTATAAGCCCAATCGCCAAAATCTTTGTGTGTTTCCTCATAACTACTCCTATTTTTTTTACAATCTATAGATAGGATAATAGTACCACATTTTAATCTGTAATACAACCATTTTCCAATTCCATCCAGAATTCTACACCATTTGATAAATTCCTTACTCCGCAATCCTGATGCATAGATTCCATAATCGCTTTTACAATTGACAAACCGACACCACTTCCTCCATATTCGCGTGTTCTGGCCTTATCAACTTTATAGAATTTAATCCAGATTTTATCCAGTTCTTCTTCCGGAATCGGATAGCCTGTATTAAACACGCAAACACGAAGCACATTCTCTTTTTTCTCGAAATAAATATCAATTTGTTTCTCGCCCGCTGCATGATGGATTGCGTTGCTGATATAGTTGGTTAAGACCTCTTCCACCTTAAATTCATCTCCCCAAACATATATCTCCTCTGTTTCCTTAAAGCGGATTTGAATGCCAGCCTGCTCTGCCAGAAGCTGATTCGCCAAAACCAATCCTGCTATCATCTCACTTATATTAAATCGGCTCATTTCCACCAATTCATTGCCAAATTCAAGCTGATTTAGTGTCATAAGCTGCTTTACCATGCGGTTCATCTTATTCGCTTCATCAACAATGACATCACAGTAATATTCACGGCTTTCCGGCTCCTCGTTGATTCCTTCCCTTAAGCCCTCTGCATAGCCTTGAATCAACGCAATTGGTGTCTTAAGTTCATGAGAAACATTCGACAAAAACTCCTTACGCATCTCGTCAATTGCTTCCTTTTTCTCAATATCCTGCTGCAGCTCATTATTGGCAGCCTTGAGATCTGAAATGGTTCTCTCAAGTGTATACGCCATATAATTCATATGCTCGCCAAGCTCTGCCAGTTCCGTACTATCCTGTCTTCTGGACTTGTATTTCACCTCAAATTTTAAGTCTGACATTGCTCTGGATACATTCGTCAGTTCTTTAATCGGACGTGTAATATTTTTGGCAAGGAAGAATATTACAACCACACTTACTGCCAGACCAACTAGTCCAATGCCAATAAAAAACCGGTTTGTAATTTCCGCACTTTCACGAATACTCTCTAGTGCAGACCTCATATATACATAACAGTTATCCCCTAACACACCCCATAATACAAGATATTCTGATTGCAATCGCATATCCGTCTGACGAACCAAAAAATACCCTTCTCCATCCAGAAGAATCTCTCCCTGCTGCTTGGATTGTTCCTGTGGAAAACGTTCATTCGTATCTGTTCTTCCCCACTCCATCATGTCAGACATCTGTTTCAAAAGCGACTGCACGTCAGATGAAGAAGAACGTACCACCTTCGATTCTGCATCTACTACCAGAATACTCATATTCTTATTGGCACATAAATTTTCAAATGTTACGTCAAATGCTTCTTCACTAAGTGTTCCATTTTCATAGGCCGTTCCAATCACCTGAAATCCATTTAATAAGTTTTCTTTTTTCTCATTAATATAGAAATCCTCTAGAAACAAATGATTTAATCCCCAACATAATCCAACGATTCCTGCCACAAGCAAAATCATGGTTATGGATAATTTTACAGACAAAGAAGTTCTTTTACTCATAATTTCTCCTAATTGCAAGCTTTTTTTCATCATACCACGAATTTTGAATTTTTGAAGAGAATACACAAAAAATTCACAACTCCCAGGCAGCTTTGCATATTCAAAAAAAGCTGTCGCAAAATGTCATCGTTATGTAGTTGACATATTCGACGCCCTTTTGCTATGCCCTACACCACGCATTCCTGCTACTTCAAAGACGAGAATATTGAATTTGTTAAAAGTGCACTCCAACTCTTGTCTATTATTTATGTCTTCTGAATGTCCGAGCAGTCTGTAGGATTGTGTATGCGGCACATGAACTAAATTGTAATTTTCAAGTTCTTCTAAATGTGTTCGTCAAGTAACGTTGATATAAAAAAGCGTCATTCTGACGCTTGCAAGTTCGCAAGCGAACTTGGGAATTGATGCGTCTGACGACGCAATTTCCTATAAGGATTCGGGTGTCAAAAGGTGCTTTTACAAATTATGTTTGGCAAATTGCACAAATACAGTTTTAGAAAGCACCTTTTGACACCCGAATCCTATAAGGTAAAATAAGCCATGCGAAAACTCGGCGCAAAAAAGCGCCTCAGACAATCGCATGG
>CAYMYV010000231.1:0-2930 GCA_964394775.1 uncultured Lachnobacterium sp.
ATTTTGCCGATGCGAATTCAACAGAATTCGCATTGCGCAACATTCACTACTGTGGAAATGGCACTACAATCGCCGCCACAATTACCACTACCAAAAATCCAATCACAATCGCATAAGCCATGCGGTCGTTCTTTTCATATTTCAATGGCTTCATCTTTGTGCGACCCTCTCCGCCGTTATAGCATCTTGCTTCCATAGCCATCGCCAAATCCTCTGCTCTACGGAATGCTGATACAAAAAGCGGTACAAGAAGCGGAACCATGTTTTTTGCCTTTTGAAACAGATTGCCTTTCTCAAAATCCGCGCCTCGCGCCATCTGTGCCTTCATAATCTTATCGGTTTCTTCAATCAGAATTGGAATAAAACGAAGTGCAATCGACATCATCATGGCAATGGAGTGCACCGGAACCTTGAGCTTATTTAACGGCTTTAGTGCAGTTTCCAAGCCGTCTGTCAGCTGATTTGGTGTCGTTGTAAGTGTCATAAGCGATGTACCAAGAATCAGGTATACCAGACGAATGGTCATAAGCACGGAATTCATAATTCCGGTATCTGTAATCTGCAGGCTTCCCCATTTCCAGAAGACAACATCTCCCGGTGTTGCCAACAGATTAAATAGGGAAGTAATCACCAATAGCACTACAATTGCCTTTAATCCCTTGGTCATAAATTTAAAAGGCACCTTGGAAAGACGAATAACCCCTGCCAAAAACAGGGTGATGATTCCCAATCCTATAATCCCTTTAAAACAAAACAGGGCAATAATATATATCACTGTTGCGAATAATTTTACACGTGGGTCCAGTTTATGCGCAATGGAATCTGCCGGATAATACTGGCCGATGGTAATATCTCGAATCATGTTTCTATCCTCTTAAAGCTCGAAGAATACTTCTCTTTGCTTCTTCTACTGTTGTTGCGTTCAAATCTACCGGAAGACCTTTTTCCTGAAGTTCATGCATCAGATATGTCACCTGAGGTGCCGCAAGTCCTACTGCTTCTAATTCCTTGTACTGACGGAACACATCCTTTGGTGCTCCATCATACATAATAGAGCCCTGGTTCATTACAATAATTCTGTTTACGTATTTTGCCACGTCCTCCATGCTATGAGACACAAGGATAACGGTAATTCCAAGCTCTTCCCTCATCCTGGATATTAGCTCCAGAATCTCATCACGTCCTGCCGGGTCAAGTCCTGCTGTCGGTTCATCAAGAATCAACACCTTGGGTTTCATCGCCAGAACCCCCGCGATAGCAACTCTTCTCTTCTGTCCTCCTGACAAATCAAATGGTGGCTGGAAAAAGAGCTCCTCCGGAAATCCCACGCTTCGAAGTGCTTCGTAGGCACGAAGCTCTACTTCTTTCTTGTCCAAGCCAAGATTCTTTGGCCCAAAGCATACATCCGCAAAAATAGTGGTCTCAAACAGCTGATGCTCCGGATACTGGAATACAAGGCCAACCTTACTGCGAAGCTCCTTCATATTATAGTCTTCGTCATATATGTCCTGACCATTAAAGTAGATTCCACCGGAGGTTGCCTTAATCAGACCGTTCATATGCTGAATCAATGTGGATTTTCCGGACCCTGTATGACCGATAATTCCGACAAATTCGCCGTCTTCAATTTTTAGATTAATATCCTTTATAGCCTGAACCTGAT
The DNA here is from genome assembly GCA_964394775.1 of uncultured Lachnobacterium sp. Lineage (GTDB taxonomy): Bacteria > Bacillota > Clostridia > Lachnospirales > Lachnospiraceae > Roseburia. Next base: position 1,664 of record CAYMYV010000231.1, read on the forward strand.
ACGCTGTTCCCTGGCTGTAGCTGTAATTTACTTTATCTAATATAATTGACATTTTTATCTCCAAAATACCTTTGCAATTGATATACGTTGCTTCTTAATTATTCGCGCAGAACATAATTGCATCTACCAGCTCTTCCCTTGTAAGGATTCCCTTAGGAATGGAAAGGCCGGATTTTCTTAATTCATCCGCCAAAAGCGTAATTTGTGGAACATCCAAACGATGTGCCTTCAACTCGTCCACTCTGGAAAAAATCTCACGTGGTTTACCATCCATAATGATTTTCCCCTCTTCCATCACATAAATGTAATCCGCATCGACTACCTCTTCCATGTAATGGGTAATGAGGAGCACCGTAACACCTTTTTTGCGATTTAATTCATGGGCGGCCTTTAATACTTCTTTACGACCGTTTGGGTCGAGCATGGCGGTTGGTTCATCAAAGACAATACACTTAGGCTCCATTGCCATAACACCGGCAATGGCCACACGCTGCTTCTGTCCGCCGGACAATTTATTTGGGGAGTGGGTACGATATTTCGTCATACCCACTGCCTTTAAGCTTTTCTCTACACGTTCCCAGATTTCATCTGTTGGGACACCTACGTTTTCCGGTCCAAATGCTACATCCTCTTCCACCACACTTGCAACAATCTGGTTATCCGGATTTTGGAACACCATCCCCGCAGATTTACGAACAGACATAATATTTTCTTCTTCCGACACATCCATACCATCTACCCAGATTGTACCCTCTGTAGCAGATAAAAGTGCATTGATATGCTTTGCCAATGTGGATTTCCCAGAACCGTTATGCCCCAAAATAGCAATAAACTGTCCTTCCTCCACTCTTAGGTCTACATGATCCAATGCCGTAGTGATGGATTCCACATTATCCTCTTCGTCTCGTCGTATAAATTCATGCACAAGACCCTTCGTTTTAATAATACTCACTTTTACCTCCTCGAATTTTGCCGATGTAAATTCACATTGCACAATATTCGTGTGTGAACCTGCTTGGCTACTCGTTCCAGCTTAATCTGTGAAGCTCACCCTCTAACTTCATATTGGTAAAATCATTCTGCCTCAAGGCTTCATAAAGCACAATCGCAACCGAATTAGATAAGTTTAAGGAACGGGTCTCTCCGACCATCGGAATGCGCACGCAGGTGTCCGGCTTATCCTTTAGGATTTCCTCAGGAATGCCTGCACTCTCTTTTCCAAACATGATATAACAGTCTGGCTCGTAGCTTACATCCGAATATACGT
>CAYMYV010000232.1:0-2881 GCA_964394775.1 uncultured Lachnobacterium sp.
GACTCATCTCCATTACCGACATTCCACATCCCTTGTAATCCATCATTTCTTCTGCAGCTTCACGTAATACTTCTTCCGGTAAAACTGCAGGACCTGCTGAGAAATTATACACTCTACTCATTTCCAACTACCTCCTGTTTTCATAATATTTTTCTTTTTTCATAATTTGGAAATTTTTATCATTTTAATGCACTGTTGCATTAAAGTCCTTGTGTGTAAATTTGCAGGGACGAAAGACTTTCCCCACAAAAAGCGTCATTCTGACGCTTGCAAGTTCACTTGCGAACTTGAAATTTGATGCGTCTGACGACGCGCTTTCCTATAAGGATTTGGGTGTCAAAAGGTGCTTTTACAAATTATGTCTGGCAAATTGCACAAGTACAGTTTATTATTCGACACGTATTTCAAACATAATGTGTCGGCAAATGAACTGTATTTGTGCAATTTGCCAATTTAAGTTTTAGAAAGCACCTTTTGACACCCGATTCCTATAAGGAAAAAAGGAACGTTTCGCATTCCTGCGTGAATTGCTTCGCAATTCTTCTAGTTATTCGCCAAAACGTCGCTGGCATCAAAGGCCTCATTAATTGGACTTCCCGGTGCAACCATTGGCCACACCTTATCATCGGAATCGATGATACAGTCAATCAGATATGGCACCCTGCATTCGAGTGCCTCTGCAAAAGCTGCTTCAAATTCTTCGCGACTTGTAACACGTTTTGCCTGTGCTCCCATAGCCTCTGCGAGCTTTACAAAATCCACACCATCATCCAAAACGGTTGCAGAATAATGCTGCTCGTAGAACAGATTCTGCCATTGACGAACCATTCCTAACACATGGTTGTTTACGATAACCTCAATCAATGGAAGCCTCTGGCGGCTTGCGGTTGCTAACTCGTTCATATTCATACGGAAGCATCCGTCACCGGCGATGTTTATAACCTGTTTGTCCGGCTTTGCCATCTGGGCACCAATTGCAGCACCAAGTCCGTATCCCATGGTTCCAAGTCCACCGGATGTAAGCAGTGTTCTTGGATTTTTGTATTTATAATACTGAGCAGCCCACATCTGATGCTGTCCTACTTCTGTAACCATCACGGCATCCCCATGGGTCATCTCGTATATCTTCTCAATGATATATGGCCCACTTAATCCTTCTGCATTATAGGAAAGTGGATAGGTTGCCTTATATTGTGCGATATGCTCCATCCATTCTGTATGCTCATACTGTGGAAGCTGTGCATTCAAGCGGGTAAGCACTTCTTTTATATCACCAATAACCGATGCGTCAGCCATTATATTCTTGTTAATCTCTGCCGGGTCTACATCTATATGTAAAATTTTGGCCTGACGGGCAAACTTCTTAGGATTACCAAGTACTCTGTCTGAAAAACGAGAGCCTATTGCAATCAATAAATCACATTCGCTTACGCCAAGGTTAGAGGTTTTGGTACCATGCATACCGAGCATACCCGTATATCTGTCACTGGTGCCATCAAAAGCTCCCTTTCCCATCAGTGTGTCACAAACCGGTGCATCCACAAGCTCTACAAAGCTGCGAAGCTCCTCGCTTGCTTCTGAAATTACTGCACCACCACCAACAAAAATGAATGGCTTCTTTGCCTTACGAATTAATCGCAGGGCCATTTCTATATCCTCGTCTTTAATTGTATGTGATATACGCGCCGGCAATTCTGGTTTTTCCGCTTTATACTCACATTTTGCTGCAGTAATATCCTTAGGGATATCCACAAGCACCGGACCCGGACGTCCTTTTCTTGCGATGGAAAACGCTCTACGAATTGTGTCTGCCAGGTTTTCTACATCTTTCACAATGAAATTGTGCTTTGTGATTGGTGTGGTTATACCGGCGATATCAATTTCCTGGAAGCTGTCCTTTCCAAGAAGCGGCAGGGTTACGTTACATGTAATTGCAACCATTGGAACGGAATCCATATATGCTGTTGCAATACCTGTTACCAGATTTGTGGCACCCGGTCCGCTAGTTGCAAAGCACACCCCAACCTTTCCTGTGCTTCTGGCATAACCGTCTGCAGCATGGGAAGCGCCCTGTTCATGGGATGTCAACACGTGTTTGATATCACTCTGCTGATAAATCGCATCATACACATTCAAAATTGCTCCGCCCGGATAACCGAATACGGTATCTACGCCCTGTTCTTTTAAACACTCAATGATAATCTGTGATCCGTTTAAAATCATATCTTCCACCTTCAAAGCTGTCCCTTTGGAAGAGCTCCGAAGACCTTTCTACTTACTTATTTAAGTTCAAGAATTGCGCCTCTGTTACCAGATGTAACCATAGATGCATATCTTGCAAGATAACCTGTTGTAACCTTTGGTTCACGTGGCTGCCACTTTGCACGACGTGCTTCCATTTCTTCGTCCGAAATATCCACGTCCAGAGACATCTCCGGAATGTTAATCCTGATGATATCTCCTTCTTCGATGAGCGCGATTGGTCCACCAACTGCCGCTTCCGGAGATACATGTCCGATAGAAGCACCACGGGATGCACCTGAGAAACGTCCGTCAGTAATCAGTGCTACTGAGCTTCCCAGTCCCATACCTGCGATTGCTGAGGTTGGGTTTAACATCTCTCTCATACCCGGGCCGCCTTTTGGTCCTTCGTAACGAATAACAACTACGTCACCAGCTACGATTTTGCCACCCTTAATTGCTTCGATTGCGTCTTCTTCACAATCAAACACTCTTGCCGGGCCTTCATGCACCATCATTTCTTGTACAACTGCAGAGCGTTTTACAACGCTTCCGTCCGGAGCAAGGTTGCCCTTTAAGATTGCAAGACCACCTGTCTTACTATATGGGTTATCCATTGGACGGATAACCTCCGGATTCT
>CAYMYV010000233.1:0-2838 GCA_964394775.1 uncultured Lachnobacterium sp.
AGTAGTTATTTGGAAAAAACATAAAAGCGGCCCAATGAGTGAACATATCTGGGCACCGGAGATTCACTATCTCTTTGGCAAATGGTATATCTATTTTGCGGGAGGAGAAGCAGAGAATATCTGGAACATTCGTCCATATGTATTAGAATGTCAGGGAGACGACCCAATGACAGATGAATGGGTAGAAATGGGCAAGATGAGACGTGCGGCAGAAGATGAATTTTCTTTTGAGGCATTTTCTTTAGATGCAACCGTATTTGAAGTAAACGGCGAATGGTACTATGTTTGGGCAGAAAAAGTAGGCGTTGGTAAACAGATTTCCAACCTTTATATTGCCAAAATGGAGAACGGTTATACCTTAAAGACGGTTCAGGTGCTTCTGACGACGCCGGACTATGACTGGGAGAGAATCGGCTTCTGGGTAAATGAAGGACCTGGCGTTGTCCGTCGAGGAAGCAAGATTTACCTTACCTATTCTGCAAGTGAAACAGGTGTAGATTATTGTGTAGGAATGCTTACTGCAGATGAAGCTTCGGACCTGTTAGATCCAAAGTCATGGACAAAGGAGCGTTATCCGGTTCTTAAAACAGATGAGTCTTTAGAGATTTATGGACCGGGACACAACTCATTCACCAAGGATGAGGAAGGTAATGATATCATTGTATATCATGCAAGAAAAGAATCTGTTATCGTAGGTGACCCACTTTATAATCCAAATCGTCATGCGATGCTGATGAAAGTAAAATGGGATGAAAACGACAGACCGGTATTTTCTTATTACAATTAATTGGAACCAAGAATCGATAAAGCCACGTAATATACGTGGCTTTTCCTAAAGCAGGTTTTGTAAGCCCAAGGGCAATTTAAGAGATATGGAGGAAAGAAGGATGGCAAAGCTAGTCATTAATGAATTAAATAAGAAGGGAAGAATCGAACCGGAAATCTATGGTCATTTTTCAGAGCATCTTGGAAGATGTATTTACGAAGGAATCTATGTAGGAGAAAACTCTGATATTCCTAATGTAAACGGTATGCGTACGGACGTAGTAGAAGCATTAAAGGAGCTTCAGGTTCCGGTGCTTCGCTGGCCGGGTGGATGCTTCGCAGATGAATACCATTGGAAGGATGGTATTGGACCAAAAGAAACCAGAAAGAAAATGATTAACACTCACTGGGGCGGAGTCGTAGAAGACAACAGCTTCGGCACACATGAGTACATGGAGCTCTGCCGTCAGATTGGATGTAAAACATATATCAATGGAAACCTCGGTAGTGGTACTGTTCAGGAAATGTCGGAATGGGTAGAATATATGACCTTTAACGGCGTATCTCCAATGGCAGACCTTCGTACAAAGAATGGTCACGAAGAACCATGGACGGTAGATTATTTTGGTGTAGGCAATGAAAACTGGGGCTGCGGTGGTAATATGACACCACAGCATTATGCAAACGAATATCGTCGTTACCAGACCTATGTGAGAAATTATGACCAGAACAAGCCGGTAAAAAAGGTTTGCTGTGGAGCAAACGTAGCAGATTATTTCTGGACAGAAGGCGTCATGGAAACCTGCTTTGACCATGCACCGGAATTCTTACATGGTTTCATGGATTACTTATCACTTCATTATTATGTACATCCGGAAGGCTGGGAGATGAAAGGAAGCTCAACAGACTTCAATGAAGAGGTGTGGTATAAGACCTTAAATAAGGCACTTTATATGGATACCTTAGTGACACGTCATGGCGCAATTATGGACCGCTTCGACCCGGAGAAGAAGATTGGCATGTGCGTAGATGAATGGGGTACATGGTATACCTGTGAGCCGGGAACGAACCCGGGCTTCTTATATCAGCAGAACACCGTACGTGATGCTTTGGTTGCCGGTATTACGCTTAACATCTTCAATAAGCATTGTGACCGTGTGAAAATGGCAGCATTGGCACAGATGGTTAATGTACTTCAGTCCGTACTTCTTACAGAAGGTGAGAAGATGATTAAGACACCGACCTATCATGTTATGCATATGTATCGTCATCATCAGGGAGCAGACCTTTTGGAATCAGCGCTCACAGGCGTGGAAGAAATCGGTGTGAACGAGTGGAAGGTTCCACAGCTTACAGAATCTGTATCGATGGATGCTGATGGTGTAATCACAATCACTATGAACAACCTTTCTATTGAAGCTGCTGAAGAGGTAGAGGTATCGCTTTTGGAAAAAGGCTACAAAGTTGTAGAGGCTAAGATTGTAACTGAGTCTGACATGCACTCACACAACACCTTTGAAAATCCGGAGGTTGTAGTAGAGAAAGACTTCGCAGATTACAAGGTAACAGACAATGGTCTTGTTGTTACAATGCCTGCAAACAGCGTTGTGGAAATTCGCCTTGCAAAATAAGAAATTCATGAAGTGTGCCTTGGAGTCGGGGCACACTTCAATATTATAATTATTACAAAATGTTAGATATGGAGACTATTATGGCAGGAATTTGCAGGAAATGCCTGCTTCGTGAAATGGCAGAAGCAGACTATGCACAAATTCAAAAATATAAGGATGCCATCAAACGAGAAGATCAGGTATCGGAAGAAGAGTATGAACGCCGCCTTGCAATCTGCAAGGCGTGCGATTTGCTGAATGCGGGGACCTGCGGTGCTTGTGGATGTTATGTCGAGCTTCGTGCCGCTGCGGTGACAGGACATTGTCCATATAAAAAGTGGCTCAGCTAGGCTGAGTCACTTTTTTACCTTATAGGATTCGGGTGTCAAAAGGTGCTTTCTAAAACTTAAATTGGCAAATTGCACAAATACAGTTTATTTGCCGACACATTATGAGAACATAT
>CAYMYV010000234.1:0-2806 GCA_964394775.1 uncultured Lachnobacterium sp.
GAAATTCAATAACCTGACAGATATTTCCATCATATTCGATAGTCATACCATTTCTGAAATCTCCTGCTGTAATCATTCGATCTTATCCTCCTTAATTTGCCGAGTAAACTCTCTCGTCCATAAATTTTACTATAAATTGGCATATATTTCAACTATTATTTTGAAAACGACTACATAGTAATCCAATCGGGCTTGATGGCTAAATCGCCTTTTAGCCCTCTAATTCATGAATCATATCAATACGTGTCTGATGTCTGCCACCTTCGAATTCTGCTTCCAGATACGCCTTAACAATATCCTTTGCAAGTTCGCTTCCCACAATACGTGCACCAAAGGCAATAATGTTAGCATTGTTGTGTTGTTTTACAAGACGAGCGGTTGCAACATCAGAACATACTGCTGCACGAACACCGTGTATCTTATTAGCTGCGATGGAAATTCCAACGCCGGTACCACAGATTAAAATACCACAGTCATAATCTTCTTCCACAACTGCATGGCCAACCTTTGCTCCAATTTCCGGGTAGTTGCAGCTAGCATTGGTATCCACACCAAAGTTTACAACCTCATGTCCAAGTTCTTTTACATAAGCCACGATCTCATTTTTTAGCTCTACTGCTGCATGGTCATTACCAATTGCAATTTTCATAATTCTAATCTCCTAACTATAATTTTAAATTTATTACTTATATACGCCTTTTCCTTATTGCTTCTCTGACGATTCATATTTGGGGCCAAATACTTTTCCGGCAATTTTATAGAAAAATAGTATCAGCTTCTCAGGAATACGTTTTAAGACAATCTGAATCTCTTCCTTTGGATGAATTGGTTTTACCAGAATGGTACGGATGCCTGCAATGTTGGCACCCATGACATCCGTAAAAATCTGGTCTCCCACGAACAGCGTATTCTCTGTTGTAGTTCCCATAATCTCCATCGCCTTCTTGTAGTTTCCTGGCAAAGGCTTGTTTGCCTTGAAAATATAATTCACCTGAACCACATCGTTAAACATCTTCACACGTGGTTCTTTGTTATTAGATAAAAGCATACAAGAATATCCCAGCTCCTTTAAATGAGCAAACAACTCTTTTGCGCGCTCATCCGCCGGTTCTCCATGTGGAACCAAAGTATTATCTACGTCGAAGATTATGCCCCGATATCCTGCATTATATAATTTATCAAAATCAATCACATAGGTGGAAGCCAAATATTCCCCCGGAAAAAATATCGCCATGTAAATCTCCCTTACATAGTTGTCTTTTTAAATATTCGTCCCACTTAAGAGGACGTATCGCAATACATAAAAGGGAAGAACCTCTATGTGAGATTCTCCCCATTCATCTCTTACAAAATAAAGTTTTCTCCTGAACGTAATGACATCTCTGATGCATTGCCTTTTGCAGTATGAGCTGCATCCCCAACAAAATACTGATACTGGTGCAAAATCTGATCCTTCTCCATATCGGAGACAGCCTTTGCCACATCCAGCCTGGTGATGTCTGCCTCTTCACCCTTAAGCTCATACACCTCGCCTGCACGATATTCCTGCGCAAAGTCGTAAGATGTATATGTCTGCTCCTTGCGGGCATCATCCTGCTGTTGCTGTAACGCAACCTCTTCGTCCAACAGCTTCTGATTACGTGCTTCCTGTGAAGCTGCAATCTGCTGACTGCGAAGCTCATTAAGTCTTATGGAGTTGTATGTGTAAATACCAGCCCTAGGGCTCACTCCGGATACGTTCATGTTCTCTCCTATGTTTATATTATATAAACATTGTTATGTTATACAAACATTGTTATTTCAACATTATTATTGTAGCATCTTCTTCAATTCGTTCATAAATGTATTTACGTCCTTGAATTCGCGATATACAGACGCAAAACGTACATATGCAACAGAGTCCAAATCCTTTAGCTTATCCATAAGAATCTCACCAATTACGGTGCTAGGAATCTCCTTCTCTTCTCTGTTGAATACTTCCACTTCTACTTCATCTACCAGCCTTGTAATCTGATCTGCAGAAATAGGACGCTTGTGACATGCACGAAGAACACCGGCTTCAATCTTAGAACGGTCATACTGCTCACGAATGTTATCCTTCTTAATAACAATCAATGGAATAGTTTCAACCTTCTCGTATGTAGTAAAGCGTTTTCCACAGTCATCACACAAACGACGTCTTCTTATACTATTATTATCGTCAGCTGGACGCGAATCGATAACCCTTGTATTTTCACTGCTACAAAATGGACACTTCATAGTATACCTCCGTGTAATCGCAAAAAATAGTTATTATAAGTATAACTTTCCTTGAAAATATTGTCAACTAAGATAACACTAAATTTTGTGTCTCATTTGCTCCTTTAAATTCACTAGTACAATATCTGGCCCGATTCTTACAATGTCGCACCATGGAATACAAAATTCAAACTCCCTGCAAAAGCATCCCAAGTATTTTCCCGGCCCCGGAACGATGATTGCACATATCTGCCCGCACTTCTCATCAAACTCCAGGTCTCTGACGTGTCCTAAAAAACAGCAGTCATTAATGTTTATGACCTCTTTGTCACATAAATCTAAAAAACGCATAGAACAGACCTCCTATGTCTATTCTATGCGTCATATTTTGAACTGCTACTATACATTAAATAAAAAGAGCATCACGTCGCCATCTTTTACCACGTATTCCTTACCTTCTGTGCCAACCACACCTTTGGTTTTGGCAGCTGAAAGGCTACCATACTCTAAAAGGTCTTTGTAGTTAACTACTTCTGCTCTGATGAAGCCTCTTTCAAAATCACTGTGG
>CAYMYV010000235.1:0-2773 GCA_964394775.1 uncultured Lachnobacterium sp.
GTCAGATTGAGGCAAAAGCGCTTCGTAAACTTCGCCATCCAAGTAGAAGCCGCAAATTAAAAGACTATTTAGAGTAAAATGGTTAAATTATCCAAACGAATGAATGCTGTCGCCAATATGGTCACGCCGGGCAATGTTCTGGCGGATATAGGCACAGACCATGGGTATGTGCCTATCGCATTGGTTCAGCAGGGAAAAATACAAAAAGCAATTGCTATGGATATTAATAGAGGCCCCCTGAAGCGAGCGCGTGAGCATGTCGCCATGTGTCAGCTGGAGGAATACATAGAGACGAGGCTTTCGGATGGAGTAGAGGCCTTGGAAATGGGCGAAGCAGATACCATACTAATTGCCGGAATGGGCGGAGATTTGGTCATTCATATTTTAAATGCGGGCATTGATATCTGCAGGCAGGCAAAGGAACTGATTCTGCAGCCACAATCGGAGCTTGCAAGAGTGAGACAGTATCTGCGTGAGCATATGTTCCAGATTGTGGACGAGGATATGGTAATCGAAGATGGCAAGTATTATCCGATGATGAAGGCTGTGCCGGTGGAGGTAGATAACTTCTGGCGTTTTTTGCCGGAAGAAACCATCTTGCCATGTGATATGTATGGACCGCTTCTGTTAAAGAATGGCAATCCTTCACTTCGTAAATATCTGGTAAAACAGCATAAGCAGCTGAATAAGATTTTAAAGGAATTAGAAGGGCAGCCGGATTCAGAGGCCATATCCATTCGAAAGCAGGAAGTATTAGAAGAAATATCTTTGAATGAATCTGCATATACAATATTGGGGGAAATAAAAAATGCAGGAATATAATTTGAATATTCATCTCTCAGAGGATGAGAGAATAACACAGCGAGTGCCGAAAGGTACTCGCTGGATTGACCTCGCGGAAACATATCAGGAAAAATACAAGGAACGTATTGTTTTAGTGAGAATCAATCACAAGCTAAGAGAATTGAATAAGGAAGTCAAAGTAGACGGAGAAGTATCCTTTGTTACCATGGTAGATAAGGACGGAAAACGTGCTTACAGAAGAAGTATTACGCTTCTGATGCAGAAGGCGGCCTATAATCTGTGGGGAAAGGATGGTAAGATTCGTGTACATCACTCGCTTGGACAGGGATATTTTTGCCAATTGGAGCTGATGGAGCACAGCAAAGCGAACCTTCTTAGGTTAAAAGAGGAAATGCTTCGTCTCGTAGACCGGGATATTACTATCGAGAAACAGAATGTTAGTCGTGATCGTGCGGTTGATTTGTTCTATAGCTTTGATTTGTGCGATAAAGCGCGTACCTTAGAATACAGAAGAAGCTCTAGGGTGAATCTATACTCCTTAGATGGATTTGTAGATTATCACTTTGGATTTATGGTGCCATCCACCGGATATCTTCAGTGGTTTGATTTGCAGATTTATGAGGATGGCTTTGTGGTGCTATTTCCAAACAAAAATGGAAAAGTAGTAGAACCGCTTGTGACCTCCGGAAAACTGTTTCACACGCTTCAGGAATCCAAAAAATGGAGCAAAATGCTTGGCGTAGGGAATGTTGGTGCATTAAATGATGCCATTTCTCAGGGAAAAGGGCCTGAACTGATTCTGTTACAGGAAGCCTTAATGGAAGAGCGAATCGGTGCGATTGCGGCTCAGATTGCAATGAACCGTGACAAGAAATTTGTAATGATTGCAGGACCATCCTCTTCCGGTAAGACAACATTTTCCAATCGTTTGTCAATTCAGCTTCGTGCAAAGGGACTTAGCCCTCATCCAATTGGATTGGATGATTATTATGTAGACCGTGATAGATGTCCAAGAGATGAAAATGGTGATTTTGACTTTGAATGTCTCGAAGCAATTGATGTAGAGAAGTTCAATGAAGATATGACAAGTCTTTTAAACGGAGAAGAGGTATCTATGCCTTCCTTTAACTTCAAGAGCGGAAAGCGTGAGTACCGTGGAAAAAAACTAAAGCTTGATAAAAATGATATCCTGGTGATAGAGGGTATCCATGGATTAAATGATAAGCTATCTTATACCCTTCCTGCTGAAAGTAAGTTCCGTATTTACATTTCAGCCTTAACCCAGCTTAACATCGACGAGCATAATCCTCTTCCAACAACCGATGGAAGACTTCTTCGTCGAATCGTCCGCGATGCCAGAACTCGTGGAACGAGTGCCCAGGAAACCTTAGGAATGTGGGCATCGGTACGTCGTGGGGAAGAAAAATATATCTTCCCATTCCAGGACAGTGCCGACGTAATGTTTAATTCTGCTCTCGTATATGAGATGTCAGTATTAAAGGTATATGCTGAACCTCTTCTTTTCCAGATTCCAAGAGAGAGTGGGGAATACCTTGAGGCCAAGAGACTTCTCAAGCTTCTTGACTACTTCCTGCCACTCCCAACCGAAGGAATCGCTCACAATTCGCTTGTGAGAGAATTTGTCGGTGGCAGCTGTTTTAACGTATAAAATAAATTCTTGCATTTTTCTTTGCAAGTGTGTATAGTAATTTAGGTTGATGAGCCATGCTGGGTATGGTGTGGCTCGTTAGCCATACAACAGCTCGAATCGACCACTTTGTGGTCTTTCTCGTTGCTACGCAACTACAATTCTCGCTGATGGGCGAAACGCCCATATCATAAGCATATGAAAATGAATATGTGAGCAAGCTCCCAATTCCTTTTCACATGCTTATGGCATGACTAACTCGCAGAACAGGTGATCGCGGCTGCAAGTGCCGAAAGGCCGCAGGTGAGGAAAGTCCGGGCT
>CAYMYV010000236.1:0-2764 GCA_964394775.1 uncultured Lachnobacterium sp.
CTGGTATGAGACCTGGTAAAACAACTAGTGATTACTTAAATCAGGTATTAAATTACATTGTATTCATTGGAGCGATTGGATTAACAATCATTGCAATTGTACCAATCTTCTTCAGTGGCGTGTTCGGTGCTAACGTATCTTTCGCTGGAACATCACTTATCATCGTTGTAGGTGTTGTTATTGAAACAATAAAACAGATTGAATCTCAGATGAGAGTACGTTACTATAAAGGATTTTTGAATGACTAAAAGGACACTGGAGATATGGGCATTTGCCTGTATCTCCATTCGTGCTATCCTGTAAACAGGATGCACATTGGATGCGCATGAATTTGAAGTTAAGGCTTATCCGTAAGCGTGTTCAAATTCAGCGCCAAGTTTTTCAGGAAAAACCTGATAAGGAGAATATTATATATGAAAATTATTATGTTAGGGGCTCCTGGCGCAGGAAAAGGAACTCAGGCAAAACAGATTGCAGCTAAATATGGAATTCCTCACATCTCTACCGGAGATATTTTCCGTGCAAATCTTAAGAATGGAACAGAGCTTGGAAAGAAGGCAAAGGTATATATGGACCAGGGCTTACTGGTTCCGGATGAGCTTACCTGCGACCTTGTTATGGACCGCATTGCACAGGAGGATTGTGCAAGAGGTTTTGTATTGGATGGTTTTCCAAGAACAATTCCACAGGCAGAAGCCTTGACCAATGCTTTAAACAAAATCGGTCAGTCAATGGATTATGCGATTGATGTGGATGTGCCGGATGAAAACATCGTAAACCGCATGAGCGGAAGACGCGCATGCTTAAACTGTGGTGCTACCTATCATATTGTACATAACCCAACCAAAGCAGAAGGGGTATGTGATGCATGCGGTAACCAGACAGTATTGCGCGAAGATGATAAGCCGGAGACTGTTCAGAAACGTCTTTTTGTATATCATGAACAGACACAGCCTCTAATTGATTATTATAAAGAACACAGCATCTTAAAAACTGTAGATGGAACTAAGCCAATGGATGAAGTCTTTTCTGACATTGTTGCCATTCTGGAGGAACAGTAATGTCTGTCACAATTAAAACCGCGCACGAAATCGAGCTGATGCGTGAGGCGGGTAGGATACTTGCTCTTGTCCATGAGAATCTGGCAAAAGAAATTCATCCGGGCATGTCAACATTGGATGTAGATAGAATAGGAGAGGAAATGATACGTTCCTATGGATGTATTCCTTCCTTCAAAAATTATTGCGGATATCCGGCATCCATTTGTGTATCTGTAAATGAAGAGGTTGTTCACGGAATTCCAAATGCCAATCGTATTTTGCAGGAAGGTGATATCGTAAGTCTGGATGCAGGCGTAATTTACAAGGGATATCATTCCGATGCGGCAAGAACCATAGGTGTTGGAGAGATTTCAGAGGAAGCAAGGCTTTTGATTGAAAGAACAAGAATGAGCTTCTTTGAGGGTATGAAAAAGGCAACCGCCGGAAATTATCTTCATGACATATCAAATAACATTGCAGCATATGCAGAGAGCTTTGGTTATGGCGTGGTAAGAGATTTGGTGGGACATGGAATCGGCTCACAGCTTCATGAAGAACCGGAGATTCCAAACTTCCGCAAACGAACCAGAGGACTAAAGCTTCGCGCCGGTATGACTCTGGCGGTGGAACCAATGATTAATGTCGGAACATACGAGGTGTTGTGGCTGGATGATGACTGGACGGTTATCTCAGAGGATTTATCGTTGTCAGCTCATTATGAAAACACAATTCTTATTACGGAAGGAAAGCCGGAGCTGTTGACACTGACAGAGAGTGAGAAGGCAGAAGGTTTTTTGAACCTATTCTAAAAATGAATGATTGAGTAAATTGATTTAATTCAGGAGGATTAGAAAATGTCAAAAGCAGACGTTATTGAAGTAGAAGGTGTAGTAGTAGATAAGTTACCGAATGCATTCTTCAAGGTAGAACTTGAAAATGGTCATCAGATTCTTGCTACCATCAGTGGTAAACTACGAATGAACTTCATTCGCATTTTGCCGGGTGATAAAGTAACAATCGAAATGTCACCATATGATTTGACAAAGGGCAGAATCATTTGGAGAGACAAGTAAAAACCTTGAAAATAAAGGAAAATTTTTATTGACTTTTATAAAGTGGATGTATATAATGTTATACGGACACTTTTGGAAAAGTACCCGGAAAACGGGTGACAACCCGTGTAAAATGGGGCTTTATAGAGAAAGGAGGATTTGCTGTGAAGGTAAGATCATCAGTTAAACCTATTTGCGAAAAATGCAAAGTCATCAAAAGAAAAGGAAACATCATGATTATCTGTGAAAATCCTAAGCACAAACAGCGCCAGGGTTAATCCTTTTCAAAGTCGTACGGAGAATTAAGTATTCTTCGTTGTTTGCATGTAAACAGTTACATGTAAAACGAATCAATGTGTGCGGCTGTAGCGGAGTTATACTCGCGCTATTCACATATAAACAGACAGCAATCTGGCAGTACGTTATTATACCGAGTGATGTACTACGAATATGCAAAAATATGGGAGAGATACTTGTATGTGCACATTTCAGGGCGTGCAACCGCAGCCACATATGGGTTGATTTCGGATGAAGGTATATAGTTGCAGGTATATCGTTCGTAATTATTCAGTAACTTCATAATTACGGTGCAAAATCCATTCCAATTGCTTCGCAACGGGATTTTGCATATGGAATCATGTTCTTACGGACAAAACAGCAAGTGTTATGTCC
>CAYMYV010000237.1:0-2747 GCA_964394775.1 uncultured Lachnobacterium sp.
CATATACAGAATAATCTACCACAATACCCAATGATATTAAAATATCATGGGTATTATGGCAAAAAATCAAATATATGCCCAAAATCAATTTTTAGATGTATTAGATTGTGATTTTTCTTACTTGTGGGTTTCTTGCTTGTTGGGTTCTTGCTTGTGGCTGAAAATCGCTCCTCTGTGCCCTAATTGAACTACTCGCTGGGTATATGTAGAAAAATCATATCTCTATACCCCCTTTTTTACATAAACTCCATATTTGCGAACAAAAAATGGGCATATACAGAATAATCTACCACAATACCCAATGATATTAAAAAATCATGGGTATTGTGGCAAAAAATCAAATATATGCCCAAAATCAATTTTTAAGGTATTAAAATGTACCATATAAAGTGGATATAAAAAATCTGTTTTATACCCATATTTTAAAACCGTACATTCTCTAAAAACACTTGATGCTGGCAACGTTTTCTTTATCTTGATAATCTTATCTCTTGATAATTATCTTATTTCTTGATGATTATCTTATCTCTTGATAATTATCTTATTTCTTGATGATTATCTTATCTCTTGATGATAATCTTATCTCTTGGTAATCCTATCTCTTGATAGTCCTATCTCTTGATAATCTTATTGATAAAAAGCATCTATCTCGGGAATTTAGTTTAATTCTATTATCGTTTTTACCAACTGCCACGCTATACTTCCTTCTCTTATATAATCTAGCGCTTCTTCAAACCTAAACCACTTCACAGAATCCACTTCCCCAGACAGTTTGAACTCGCTTTTCTTGACCTTTGCCTTAAACCCGAGCATCAGCATTTCTTTCTTCTCGTATGGATAGCTATGTATATAGGTTAGTTCTTCTACATCCAATCCAATCTCTTCCTTTACTTCACGGACAACTGTATCTTCTGCTGACTCTCCAAGCTTCATTACGCCTGCTACACATACGTAGCTTGCTGTAGTCACATAGCTTTGTTTGATTAACGCCACTTCGTTCTCTTCGTTTACCACAGCCGTTATAATACAGGTTGTAAACGAATCCCATAACGGAACGCTGCATCTTTCACAAAAAGGAATTAGTCCCTCATCACCGATTTCTTTTTTGATTAGCTTATCCCCACAATGTGGGCAAAACGTATATTTCATATCATTCTCCTTACTCTAGTCCACCCTTCTTAATATACTCTGCTACCAAATCTCTTGCATATACTCCACCATCATAATACTCAACTTCAGTTATATTGTTTGGCGCATACAACGATGAATAGGTGTCTGTGACAATGTAATATGTTGCCTCTGGATCAATATTATTTTTTACAGATTCCCCATATTCGCCATAGGAAATGTAGTAGTTGGAGTTATTTGAATTAAAAAACTTCGACAACAAATCACTTCCCTTGATAGCACAAAGTACTATCTCATTATCAAAGGGCAACAGAGTCTGCAGCTGTGAATAGGTTACATTGCCGGCACTCAAATTATAGGGACTTCGAACAGAAATATATCCACCTGCGAGTACGATATCGTATTCCGCTCCCCATCTTTGTACCCCTGCCTGATAGTACATATCAGCTACCAACTGCTTCAAATAGCTGCTTTTTCGCTCATACGAATTGCTTCCTAACACACTATATGCCGATGCAATCTGCTCGTCGTATTTTGACAGCAATTCTTCGACAATGGGGTCCGCCTTAAGATTTTCGTAGGTAACGGTTTGTACCAATTGTGCTAAATTTACCTTCACATTGCTATTTACAGAATTAATTGCTAATTCCACATGGGAAATACCTTCGCTATTTTCGCCACCATGCTGGATATGATATACGCCATATTCATCCTGAAGGATGTAGGTCTGATGTGTGTGTGCCTCAAATACGAGGTCTACATATCCATTTGACAGCTCTGTATCATAGTAGCTTGCAATTTTAGAACTTGGAATCGAATCATCGGACTTGCTATCATCATAACCATCATGCAAAACATAAACAATACAATCGATGCCTTCTTCACGCAGTCTTTCCGACTCTGCTTTTACAAGCGCTGTAAGGTCATCACCAACCTTAAAGTACACATCTCCAACCTTATCTGCTGCAATAGAGGAATAGCAATCACCAATTGCTCCAATAATACCAATCTGCAAAGCACCTGCTTCTACCACAACCGAAGGCTCACAATAGTCTACCAATGCATTGGTTTCTCTATCGTATATATTGATTGCAAGGAACGGAAACTCTGCAAGAAGCGCATTCGATTCAATATATTCCTCTCCCCAGTCATACTCATGGTTTCCCACGGTCATACTGACAAAATCCAATTCATTCATCCACTCGGTAGTCAAGCTCCCTTTTGTAAGGTTAGATTCTGCACTTCCCTGCCACATATCGCCCGCAGAAAGTAAAATCACATAATCATCTTTATTTCTGGCATTCTTAATATATGTAGTAAGCTCATCTACACCCGGCTGCGATTCATCATCTGCCACCTTGCCATGCAAGTCATTGACAGAATAAAAATCCACATACACAAGTACTGACAAACCACAGGTGTCACACAGGTTGTTGGCGTCATTGTCTGCATGTGTCTCGCATACTATTGGCCGGGAATCATTTTGATTTGTGTCGTTTCCAGCATCTGTATCTGATGCACAGGCGGTAAACAATAATGCAATTGCAAGAAGCAGTAGCAAAAAATCATTTCTTATATGATTTTTTGTATTATTTTTTGTATTACTTTTCATGTTTTCT
>CAYMYV010000238.1:0-2735 GCA_964394775.1 uncultured Lachnobacterium sp.
TTTGAAATTTCTAATGGTAGCCTTGGAGTTTTTAAGGGTGGTTTTGTAGCTTTTGAAATATGGTTTAGTGCTATGGAATAGTTGTGTTTCGAGTTTTTAAAGAGCTTTGGGTATAGAAAGATTTTTTATGGTGCTGTACCCAAAATGTGAACGAATTTATTGCTATTTTACTGTGTATTGGCGGTCGTGGGTAATGGTAGAAAAATCCTCTTCTAATACCCCACTTTTTGAAAAAAACGGGGTATTAGAGATTAATTTTTTCTATATACCCATAGACTGGAAAAAACATACGATAGTATCATTTTCCGGGCATAAATTGGGCATAGAAAGTAGATTTTTTTCTATATGCCCAATCCATGTCCCAAAGAAGGCAATCTATGTCCAAAAGACCCGAGCAAATTCTAAATCCACTGATGTCCCAAAGGCAAGGGGATAAAAAATTATGTAGTCATATAAGATTTGGGTGTCAAAAGGTGCTTTTACAAATTGTGTTTGGCAAATTGCAAAAATACAGTTTATTTTTCGACACGTATTTCAAACATAAGTTTTTCTAAGTGCTTTGAAAAAACGTTTTGAAAAAGGGACGTGACCGGCTTAAATTCGCCGTCCATGGCTCAGTTAAGCCTTTCGCTGACATCATGTCAGCGAATCACTAGGTGTTGACAAAGCACTAACAAAAACTATATGTTTTCATAATGTTTGGCAAATGAACTGTATTTATGCAATTTGCCAATTCAAGTTTTAGAAAGCACCTTTTGACACCCAAGTCCTATAAGGTAAAAAGAGACAACGATAGAAAGAGATAACTATGGAAGAAAGAATTAGCATGGTGCATGGCAGCGGTGGAGCTGCAACAAGTGAATTGATTGGTGCGATATTTGCAAAGGAATTTGCAAGTGACACCTTAGATAAAATGGAAGACAGCGCAGTGGTAGCGGGTGCCGGACGCATTGCGGTGACAACCGATAGCTTTGTCGTTACTCCTGTGACTTTTCCGGGTGGAGATATTGGACGTCTGTGTATTTGCGGTACAGTAAATGACCTGCTCATGCGTGGGGCAAAGCCAAAATACATCACCTGTGGATTTATCCTGCAGGAGGGCTTAGAGGTATCAAAGCTACAGGAAATCGTGCATTCTATGGCGGAATGTGCCCGCGAAGCAGGTGTGGAGATTGTAGCTGGTGATACCAAGGTTGTAAGTGGAAATGGCGAGCTTTTTATCAATACAGCAGGAGTTGGATTTGTTCCGGAAGACCGCGAGGTATCTGCGGAGCGCGTATGTGTCGGCGATGCAGTTGTGGTATCCGGTAATCTTGGAGACCATCATGCTGCAATTCTTGGAACCCGCATGGGAATTGTAAATGACATCAAGAGTGACAATGCGCCATTAGGAGAAATCGTAGAAGCCTTGTTTGAGGCTGGAATTGATGTTCACACCATGCGTGATATTACCCGCGGTGGACTTGCAACTGTTTTAAAGGAGCTTGCTGCATGCTCCATGACGACGATTGAGCTTCAAGAGGAAAGGCTTCCGGTGACTCCACAGGTTAAGGATTTCTGTGGACTACTTGGACTTGACCCGCTTTACATGGGAAATGAAGGAAAGCTGGTTGCATTAGTTCCGGCTGACCAGGCAGACGCAGCAGTCGCTGCAATGAGCTCGGCAAAGTATGGACAGGATGCTCGTGTAGTAGGTTGTGTTACAAGCGAAGCACCGGGAAAGCTGTTTGTTCGTACACGTATAGGCGGACTTCGTAACCTTGAAGTATTGCAGGGAGAGGGACTGCCTCGTATCTGTTAATTTATTTACTGGTAAGTTTTGTGATTTTATGTTACTATGGGCATAGGAAGAAACCAAATGTAGAGAAAGGCGGTATGAGTATGAGTAGTATTTCAGGAATTAGCGGCTCCTATACGGATTATGGCAAAATGGCTAGCGGTACAAAGCTTCAGACCGCAGCAGATGGTGCAGCAGAGCTTGCAATCGCAGAAAAAACGGAAACACAGGTGAATACCTATGACGTATCTGCAAGCAACACAAAACAGTCGATAGGGATGGCAAATATCACAGATGGCGCATTAAGCGGAGTCAATGATTATCTGGGTCGTATGTATGAGCTTTCCGTCCGTTCTATGAATGGTCTGATGTCCAATTCCGACAAGGCGGCAATTCAGGCAGAAATTGACCAGATGAAGCAGGGAATTGAGCAGCTGGCCGGCACAGCAAAATACAATGAGACTTATGTGCTTAGTGGAAAGAGTTCATTGAAGGAGCTTGGAATTGAAGACTATAGCATCATGGGAGAATTCGATTTAAAGACCTTAGAGGATGCTATGCAAAAAGTAAACAGCATGCGTAGTCAGGTTGGCGCAGAAACCAACGGATTAGAAGCTGCTTACAATTATTTAACCAATGCATCCTTGAATACAACAGCTTTCCAGAGCAAGCTCGAGGATTTGGATTATGCAGAAGCGATTTCCGATATGAAGAAGGAGCAGACCTTACAGCAGTATCAGATGGTAATGCAGAAAAAACAAGTGGAAAATGAAGAGAACCTTATGAAGGGCTTCTTGATCTAGAAACTATAGATGTATATGAGATAGCGGGATTGATATCCCGCTATTTTTTCCTTATAGGATTCGGGTGTCAAAAGGTGCTTTTACAAATTATGTCTGGCAAATTGCACAAATACAGTTCATTTGCCGAAACGTATTTCAAACATAAGTTTTTCTAA
>CAYMYV010000239.1:0-2720 GCA_964394775.1 uncultured Lachnobacterium sp.
TTATCCTTAACTGTAGCCTGATGTGATTTCTGTTCGTCAGACCAGAGATTTGCCTCCACCTTCCTTCAGATTCCACCTCACAATGGACACCCTTGGTCTTGGCTATATCCTTCCCACTACTAGGGCGGACTAGGGACTTTCACCCATTAGAAACGTGCGCCGCTAGGCGCACGCAAAAAAACTTCCGAAAAGTACTCGCTTTCCGGAAGTTCTTATTTTTATTTTGTGAAGTTAAAAAGGTCTACAACAACAGTTGCAGAACAAGTTAAGAAGTATCATCTTCATACACCAGTCGCCACCTGAGTATGGTCTTTCGTAGCCGCTACCCATCGTGGTGTACCATGTTCCACCGTATTCTAAGTGTTCCTGGAACTGGCGGTACTGTATGTTACTTGGTTCTAATTCTACTGCACGGCGAATATGCTCTAATGCTGTAGCGGTATTTCCTACCCCACGGTTTGCCATAGCGCTGTAATAATACCATCTACCCTGACGTTCACTAAATGGAATATCATTTAAGACGTTAAGGGCTTCTTTATAGCAGCGGTTCTGAATATAGTTGGCGGCAGCCTGTAGCTTACTTGATTCTTCACGATAGCCACTCTGACCACCGGAATAACCGCCATAGCTTGAGCCACCGAATCCGCCAAATCCATCATAGCCCGAGCCACCATAACCGGTGCCCTGCTGTTTTTCCTTCATAATCTGGTCGTAGGCCTGTTGCACCTGCTTGAATTTTTCTTCTGCTTCGGCCTTATTGGGATTGTTCACATTTGCATCCGGATGGTAACGACGGCTTAACGCACGATATGCTTTTTTTATTTCTTCATCCGAGGCACCGCGGGATATCCCCAGCACCTGATATGGATCCATCATTTTTTTGTCCTCTTTTTCTTCTTCAGCTGAATGTATTCATATCTTGTCCACACCCCTGAATATAAAATATTACGTAATATATCTGCATGCTGCAAAATTGGCAGCCTTTCGAATGACTTGGCACATTCTGACATCATGCTGGTCATCATAAGCTTGCACAGTGTTTCAAAATCCTTCTCATTCTCCTTCTTGAGATGTCTGAGAGGATTAAAATTATTGTGCTTTTCGTCCCTGTCGATATCCTCGTAGGCATCCATGAGATAAATAAATTTTCCCATGTAATAACCTAGGGTCTTTAATTCGGTATACCACTCATCTTCTTTCCATGCCATGAGCTCGCCCAGCATTTCTCCTGTAAGGCCTGCCACTAAGTCAATATTGTTTTCTCCTGCCGCTTCGTATGCTGCAATCTTCTCCATATATTCCTCAATGGCTTTTGCCTGTCTTGGATATTGTGTTGCGAAATGCTCATAATCCTTGCGGATAATTCCTGCCAAAGTTTTCTTTGAATAATTTTTCTCGTCCTTCCAATCATCAATCAGATTGTGATATGCCAGCATTACATTTACCGCTGCACAATAATCTGATATTTCATTTTCATAGGCGGTCTGCTTCTTCGTTGGGTGTATTGCACAGGTAAACTGTTTTTCCTGATTCGAAAGCTCATACAAGCCGGTCAATAACACCACTACAAATGTCATATCATAGCTTAAGAGCACCTGCCCCTTTACCCCACAATTACTGTGAAGACGCTGACACAAGCCACAATAATAGGACTGATATATTTTCTTATTCTCTTCGGAAAGTTCAGACTTATTTACATTGATATAGCCAAACATATAGCCTCCTACTAAATGTAAAATGTTCTTACGAACACAAAGCGTTCTTACGAACGCTTGACAAATTCAGTTCTGCATTTTGGGCAGGTAATACAGATTTTACCACGTCCCTTTGGTACACGTACCTTCTGCTTACACATCGGGCAACGATAAAAACGATACACACCTCTTTGTGCCCATTCTTTTTTCTTACTATTGAATTTATTCTTCATATCAAAACGAAAATTTATAAATTTCTGATTTTCTGCATAACGCTTCGGAACGTTCTTAGAAAAGATGCGAAAATACATATATATAATCAAGGCAAGGGAAATAAAATACACAATATCCCAGCCGGTAAAAATTGATATAATAAGCAGGACTAATATCGTTATGTTCAACGTCTTAGATAAATCGTCCACACCATTTCTACCCTGCATAAATCTCATGAATTTTTCTCTCATCAGCCTCTTCCTCTTTTCTGAAAATATCATTTTTCATTATCTTTAAAAATATTACATGGGAAATCATTTTGCGTCAACAGACCTATTATCTTTTTAGTAATATTTTAGAATTTGGTTATAAATGAATATCGCGCATCATAACACCATGTTCGTATGGATACTTTATTTAAAGAAACGGCGACTTCGCGAAGAGCGGAGCCGTTCTTTAACATAAAGTATTCATACGTTTTCACAGCACTACGTGCGCGACACACTTCATTTATTAAGTTCTAAAATATTCGCAGAACGATAAGCCGGGTTATGTCGTTGGGTGATCATCTATCTAGGACGACTGTTACCAGCCGCCTCAAGCGACCTACCTAAAGCTAGCGGGCCACGTCATTGCTTTGTTTCGGTCTTGCTTCGAATGGGGTTTACATGTGCCCTCCCTGTTACCAGCGAGGCGGTAGTCTCTTACACTGCCATTCCACCCTTACCACGGCGTTTCACTCAAAGAGTGAAACACCGGGCGGTATATTTCTGTTGCACTTTCCTTAGAGTTTCCTCCACCGGCCGTTAACCG
>CAYMYV010000240.1:0-2704 GCA_964394775.1 uncultured Lachnobacterium sp.
GTGCAATTTGCCAAACATAATTTGTAAAAGCACCTTTTGACACCCGAATCCTATATGGTAAAAAAGAGCCATAAGAAGATATATGCAAATGAACTTGCCCATATTCTTATGACTCTTTTTACAATTCAAATCTTTTACTACACATTGAAAAGGAACAACATAACGTCGCCATCTTTTACCACGTATTCCTTACCTTCTGTTCCTACCACACCTTTGGTTTTTGCTGCGGAAAGGCTTCCATATTCCAAAAGGTCTTTGTAATTTACAACCTCCGCACGAATGAAACCACGCTCGAAATCACTGTGGATTTTACCAGCCGCCTGTGGTGCCTTGGTGCCCTTCTTGATAGTCCAAGCTCTACACTCATCCTCACCGGCAGTCAGGTAGCTGATAAGTCCAAGTAAGCTGTAGCTTGCCTTGATTAATTTCTCAAGACCCGATTCTGATAAACCAAGGTCTTCTAAGAACATTGCTTTTTCATCATCATCCAATTCTGCGATTTCCTGTTCAATCTGTGCACAGATTACGAACACCTCGCTGTTTTCTGCTGCTGCAAGCTCACGAACTGCCGCAACATGTGCATTATCTGCACCATCATTTGCCAAATCATCCTCTGTCACGTTTGCAGCATAGATGGTTGATTTTGCAGTAAGCAGATTGTAGCCTGCAAACCATGCCTGCATATCCTCATCATCCGGAATCTCGTAGGTACGAGCCATTTTTCCATCCTCTAAATGAGCCTTGATGCCTTCCAAAAGCTCTAATTCCTTCGCAAGCATCTTATCCATACGCGCCTGCTTTGCCACCTTTGCAATACGGCGCTCCAGAATTTCCACATCAGAGAAAATAAGCTCTAAATTAATTGTCTCAATATCACGTACCGGATTAATATTACCATCTACGTGTACGATGTTGCTGTCTTCAAAACAGCGAACCACGTGAACAATTGCATCCACCTCACGAATGTTTGCAAGGAACTGGTTTCCAAGACCTTCTCCCTTGCTTGCACCCTTTACAAGTCCCGCAATATCAACAAACTCAATAATTGCCGGAGTCACTTTCCTTGTTTTATACAAATCACCAAGCAATCTTAATCTCTCATCTGGCACTGGTACAATACCAACGTTTGGGTCGATGGTACAGAATGGGTAGTTTGCTGATTCTGCACCTGCTTTTGTTAATGCGTTAAATAATGTACTTTTACCTACGTTTGGTAAACCTACGATACCTAGTTTCATTTTATCTATCTCCTTTGCTTTTATAAGCCGATAAATACTATACCACGAAGAGACACAATTGTAAATTTATAAAATCCTTATATTTCAATGTTTTCTGCTAAAACAAATCAAATCTTCCGCTTTTCCTACACGCCTGCTCTGCACCTCGTAAGGTTGCCCATGCCGCAAGCATATAAAGAATCGCAATTCCAAATTCACATAATAATAAATTATAAAAATCCCCTTCTTGCTTTCCTAACAATACATTCATAGCTTCAATAGAATGTGTTAATGGCAATAACCTCGATAGCCACTGTCCACATAACGGCAACTGCGAAACCGGGAACTCCGCACCTGTAAAAATCATCAATATATAACTTACCACATTAAGAATTAAGTGCATGCTGTCTGAAATAAACACAAAAACTGCCAGCAACAATCCCAACCCTGTTGCTGCGAACATAGCACAAAGAATTGTAAGAACTGCTAATCCTATATTAATACCAGAGAAATCTATTTTAAATATTATTCCACCAACAACAAATCCTCCTGCTACAGCTATTGACGCAAATAAAGTTGGAAATACTCCATTTGCTAAAATCAGTGCCAATTTATTGCAAGGAGATGCCACAATAGAACGAAGCCTTCCATAATATCGTTCTCCGTTGAATATAGAGCCTAATCCAAAAACACAATAACTAAAATTCAAGATTAATCTTTTATATTATATCAAAGATATTCTCTATTTTCCATCTTATTAAGAGATACCTATGCACAATAAACGCATAATATTTATACAATTCAAATAGCCCTTTAATTATCAAGGCTCTTAGGCTTTTGCGTAATATCAAACCTTACGTTGGATTTCACAATCCATAACAAAATTCACATTGCAAATCATAATCCGACTCTTTAAACAAAGTTTAAATAATTGTTTGTATATATTGATTATAATCCTCCGAATCCTTAACACGTTGTTTCCTATATTTAATCTGTCATTTACTTAAAAGTAACATCAATGAATCAAAGAAAAATATACATCCCGAACATTTTTCAAGATAGATTTATAATAAAATCCATCGTCCCATACAAATTCTCTCTTCAATCGTTTGCCCAAAATCTTAATATGGTGATGCATCGGAAACTCCCTACCAGTAGCAGTATATCTTGATATGATTTCAAATCATTGTAATGCATAACCGTATGCCACTGCTCAAACGCCGAAATTATATGTAAGCTCGTCGGTTACACTAGAGGCAGTTTTTGAGAAGGAATAAAAAATCGTCATAAAAAGGAACTGTACAAACTCAAACGTTACATACAGTCCCTTTCATAAATTAATTTTTTATACAGCTTTTATTCTTTCTAGTGGTTCTTTTAATAATTCTGCAATTTCTTCGTTTGTGAATCTTTCGCGAAGCTTTACTATGGTGTTGCGGAAGGTTTCCTCAACGCCGTTGTTGAAGCCTTCTGCTCTGCCTTCTTCT
>CAYMYV010000241.1:0-2692 GCA_964394775.1 uncultured Lachnobacterium sp.
GTAACTACCTGATGGAAAAAGGAGCACAGATTTATTTTGAAACCTGCGCGACTGATTTTGTGATTGAAAATCATGAGATAAAAGAGGTGCTCTGCAATAACAGCAAACGTTTCTTGGTGTCTGCTGTAGTATTGGCACTTGGACATAGTGCCAGAGATACTTTCCGGACCTTACATGGACTACAGCTTCCTATGGAGGTTAAGAATTTTGCAGTGGGATTTCGCGTAGAGCATCCACAACAAATGATAAATGATGCTTTATATGGAAAACAAGAGACAGCTATGCCGGCTTCACCATATAAGGTTACTGCAAATTTTCCAAATGGAAGGGGCGTTTATTCCTTCTGTATGTGTCCGGGGGGATATGTAGTAAATTCTTCGTCAGAAGAGAAGCGTCTTGTTGTAAATGGCATGAGCTATTCCGGACGTAATTCCTCTACCGCTAATAGCGCAATTATTATATCTGTAAATACCGATGATTTTGGTGGGACAGACCCACTGGCAGGAATGCGTTATCAGCAGGAATTAGAGAAAAAGGCATATGATTTAGCTACCGGTAAGATTCCACAGCAGTTATATGGAGATTATTGTAATAATAAGGTATCTCATTCCTATGGTGCTTTTGCATCAAATACAAAGGGACAAACTGCCTTTGCGAATTTACGAGGCTTACTTAGCCCAGATGTCGAAGAGAGCTTTATAAATGGAATGCAACATTTTGCCCATATCATTCCGGATTTTGACAGAAAAGATGCAATTTTGTCAGGAATCGAGAGCAGAACCTCTTCACCACTACGTATATTACGTAATGAAAATTATGAAAGCATGGTAAAAGGTATCTATCCGTGTGGAGAAGGCGCAGGGTATGCAGGTGGAATCACATCTGCTGCAATGGATGGAATCCGAGTTGCAGAAGCTATTATTCGAAAATACAGACCGAATTAGAAAGGATTAACATACGTGTCAGAACAACTATCACCAATGATGCAGCATTATTTAAAAACAAAAGAAGAGTATCCGGGTTGTATTTTGTTTTATCGCCTTGGAGACTTCTACGAAATGTTTTTTGACGATGCGAAAATTGTATCGAAAGAATTAGAACTAACCTTAACCGGAAAAAGCTGCGGATTAGAAGAGCGTGCACCAATGTGCGGTGTTCCTTTTCATGCCGTTGACACATATTTAAACAGACTGGTACAAAAAGGCTACAAGGTAGCTATCTGTGAACAGGTCGAAGATCCAAAAACAGCAAAAGGAATTGTAAAACGTGAGGTTGTTCGAATCGCAACTCCAGGTACTAACATTGATATGCAGTCTCTGGACGAAACAAAGAATAACTATATCATGTGTATTGTGTATTCGGTAGACAAATATGGTATCTCTATTGCGGATGTTACAACAGGCGATTTCTTTGTAACTGAAGTGGATTCTGAACGCAAGCTGTTGGATGAATTAAATAAATTTTTACCATCTGAAATTATCTGTAACGAAGCCTTTTATATGAGCGGGGTGAATATTTCGGATATGAAGGAACGTCTTGGCATCGCTATAACCGCCTTAGATTCCTGGTATTTTGGTGATGAGCTTGCCAAGGAAACCCTGCTATCACATTTTAAGCTATATACCTTAGAGGGACTTGGATTAAAGGATTATGACAGCGGCGTTTTAGCTTCAGGAGCCTTACTAAAGTATTTATATGAGACACAGAAGAACTCTTTGGGCAATATTTTGAGTATTCATCCATATTCTATTGGAAAATACATGATTATTGATAGTTCCTCCCGTCGTAATCTCGAGTTGGTAGAGACCCTGCGCGAGAAGCAGAAACGCGGTTCCTTGCTTTGGGTTTTAGATAAAACCAAAACTGCAATGGGCGCCCGTTTACTTCGCTCTTATGTAGAGCAGCCCCTAATTGATAAGGCTGAAATCTTAAAACGACAGGATTTTATTTCTGTTTTAAATAAAAATGAAATCACGAGAGAAGAACTTCGCGAATATTTAAACCCAATTTATGACTTAGAGCGTCTGATTACCAGAATTACTTATCAGACTGCAAATCCCAGAGATTTAATTGCATTCCGTAATTCTTTGGAAATGCTACCTGCAATTTTGATGCTATTAGGCGATTTATCAGGTGCCTTAGTCAATGAGCTTCGAGATGAGTTTGATGACCTGCATGACCTGTATCAGCTATTATGTGAATCCATTCAGGAAGAGCCACCAATTTCGTCCCGTGACGGCGATATTATCCGCGACGGCTACAACGAAGAAGTAGACCGCCTGCGTCTTGCCAAAACAGAGGGCAAAAGCTGGTTGGCACAACTGGAAGCTGAAGAACGCGAAAAAACCGGAATCAAAAACCTCCGCATCAAATATAACAAGGTGTTTGGATATTATTTGGAGGTTACAAATTCCTTCAAAGACATGGTTCCGGATTATTATATCCGCAAACAGACTCTTACCGGAGCGGAGCGTTACATCACTCCGGAATTAAAGGAGTTAGAGGATACGATTTTAGGCTCAGAAGACAGACTTACATCTTTGGAATATGAGCTGTTTAAGGTTGTCAGAGACCATATTGGCGAAAATGTCGGCCGTATCCAGAAAACTGCCAAGGCAATCGCCCAGATTGACGTATTTGCCTCTCTGGCACTTGTGGCAAGCCGCAATAATTACTGCAAGCCAAAGATTAA
>CAYMYV010000242.1:0-2675 GCA_964394775.1 uncultured Lachnobacterium sp.
TCCGTAAAGAAAAAGGTGCGCATGGTATTGAAGAGCGTGGTGTATACCGTATCCATCAGTTCGAGAAGCAGGAGATGATAGTTGTATGTAAACCGGAAGAATCTCCAAAATACTATGATATTTTATGGAAAAACACCGTAGATTTATTCAGAAGCTTAGATATCCCGGTAAGAACACTTGAGTGCTGTTCCGGTGACTTAGCAGACCTTAAAGTAAAATCATGTGACGTAGAAGCTTGGAGTCCACGCCAGAAGAAATACTTCGAGGTTGGCAGCTGCTCTAACCTGGGTGATGCGCAGGCTAGAAGACTTAAAATCCGTGTCAAAGACAAAGATAACAATAAATACTTTGCCCACACATTAAACAACACTGTAGTTGCTCCTCCACGTATGCTGATTGCATTCCTAGAGAACAACTTAAATGCAGACGGAAGCGTTAATATTCCTGTAGCACTTCGTCCATATATGGGTGGCAAGGAGAAGCTGATTCCTACAAAATAATCTAAGGGTCTCAGGAAGAGAGAAAATGAGCTGTGATGTATATGTCATGGCTCTTTTTGATTAAATTCCCACTTTGCGAGACAGATTTTCGCTTTGTGGGCTGTGAATTTATGTGACGTTTTGGGAGAATAACATCATCAAAACACCACAGGAGGTTTTATTAATGGAAAAGAAAACAATTGGTCAATTTATAGCAGCCTTGCGAAAAGCGAACGGTCTGACGCAGCAGGAGGTTGCCGACAGACTGAATGTATCCAACAAGGCAGTAAGTCGTTGGGAGCGTGACGAATGTGCACCGGACATATCGGTAATCCCGGCTCTGGCGGAGCTGTTAGGGGTGACCTGCGATGAACTGTTAAAGGGTGAGCGAATTACAAATGCAGCACAGGCAGAGAAGAGTGAACCAAAGGTAGAGAAGCAGGTCAAGGCATTGATTAACCGCACACTGTCAGGATTCAAGACTTTAATATGGATATCCATTGCGGTAGCGGTTGTAGGTCTGGTATGTATGTTTGGTATATCCTATGGATTCTATCGTCCGGTGATTGGCTTTGCAGTGATGCTTCTATTTGAAGCATGTGCCTTTGTAATAGCTGTTTTAGCAGTAAGCAGAACCAAGGATGTGAAAACAGATAATGAGTTATTTGAGAATGCAGATGAGATTTTGAAGAAGCGATTTAACCTCTGTTTAGGAAATTATTCCTTTTGGGCGTTTTTGGTAATTCTTATAGGCGCGTGTGTGGCGCTGCCGATTGTCTTAGTAGGTGGGAAAATACCTTTTGAAGGCTACCTTATGATGTTATTGGGAAATTTGTTGTTATTTCTGTTTTGTTATTTGAAAGCAAAAGGACCTTACATTGCATGGATTACCGAGGAAAAACAGGGTGTTGAAGAAATTCAGGACGGGGGCGCTTTGCAGGGAATTGGTAAGCAAGGTAGCGCAAGCCTTCGTAGGATGAACTTTTTACAGATTGGAGCGGTCATTCTGGCTACAATTGTATTTCTCATTTGCCCATATTTTGAACCGAATCCGGAACTGACATTGATATCAGTTCCTTATATAGTATTAAGCGTAGTAAGTGTACTATGCTTGGTAGCGAATGTTATTATTTTTGTAATATTCGCAGTTCGAGAGAAAAATGATAGGAAAAACTTATGTGTTACAGGTGTCCGCAACATGTTCTTTATTCCATTTGCATTAATTTGCAGAGAAGCACATTATGTTGTTTGGAGCTCAGTATGGGGAAGCGAATCTATACGGGTTGATGGATATATTTGGCTGGGAATCATGTGGCTGCTCTTTGTGGTAGTTGTATTTGGCTTTATCGAGCGTAGAATGAGGAAAAATGTATAGAATTTATGCTTATTCTATCTCCTGCACATGCATATACAATTCCTTATATTCCTTCGGTGATACCCCATACTCCTTCTTGAATGCACGGAAGAAGCTGGAGTAATCACTAAACCCGCATCTTAAATATGCTTCCGTAATTGCCACATTACTAAGGATAGCGTCTCGCGACATGGCGAGGCGCTTTTTTGATATGTATTGGTGCACGGACAAGCCAATATTTTCCTTGAATACGTGGGCAATGTGGTATTTGCTTACAAAGAATTCCTCGGCAAGTAAATCCAAAGAAAGCGGCTCCTCCAGGTGGTTTTCAATGTAAGATATAACGTTCTGGTAGAGACGTTGCTCCTCCTTTGGTGCGTTTGGATTTTCCTGCTCGTAAATAGTGCGGTTGATGTGGAGTATGAGGTCGTTTACCAGCAACGAAACCTTAGCAGCTTTTCCAAAACGCTCAAAATGAATCTCATCAATGAGCTGAAATGCCTTGGATTCTATGGTGTTAAATTCTATTAAATCGTAATGATAGATATAGTGCTTGTTTTTGGCAACATGTTGAGCTAAATAACCATAATCCGAAGATACTTCCAATAGCTGATTGGCGTAATCCTGAGATATCCAGAATACAATTCGCTGGTAAGGCATATCCGGCTTGTGGACGAATACATGGTGATGCAGCTCTGGTGGAATCAGAATCATATCGCCTTGCTTTAACGGATATTTTTCCCCTTCAATATATATAGACACCTCGCCACCAATGAGAAAGTAGAATTCATAATAATTATGTGTATGGTCACGTAATGTTGGCAGATTTCGGTCATTATAAT
>CAYMYV010000243.1:0-2673 GCA_964394775.1 uncultured Lachnobacterium sp.
TAGCAGATATCTCTCGAAGTGCACGTCCAACAAGCTCAGATGCACTTTCATCCTCTCCTGCCACTGCATCATATGCATGGCTAACGCCTTCCATAATCTTTCGTCCATTGGAAAAACGCTTAAATTCCTCTTCTAATTCCTCGTCCTCTCCAAGCTTAAGTCTTGCGTCCTCTATCTCTTTTACTTCAAATTCCAGGAAAGACAACTCACGTTTTCTTTCTTCCACATTGGTATTGGAATGCTCCCATTCTTCCTTAAGAGATTTATATTCTTTATAAGAAACAGACAGGTCTTGCTTGTACTTCTCCAGTTCTGCTTTTGCATATGCATCCAGAATATCCAGATGCTTCTTCTTGGACAAAAGGGATTGATGCTCATGCTGACCATGAATATCAATTAAAAGAGAAGCAACCGCTTTTAATGCCGATGCAGACACCGCTTCGCCATTGATGCGAGCAACTGCTTTTCCTGCAGTGATTTTACGGCTTAAAATCACGCAGTCATCCTCTGCTTCAATTTCAAGCTCCTGTAGCTTTTGCTTTACCTTTTCATCATCAACAGAAAAGATAAGCTCCACCAGCGCTGGTTCATCGTTATCCTTTAGCATTTCTTTTGGAACCTTCTGTCCCAAAGCGAGATTGATAGAACCAATAATGATGGATTTTCCGGCACCCGTTTCACCGGTTAAAATGTTAAGACCATTGGTAAATTCCACCTCTGTCTCATCAATCAATGCCAGATTCTTCACATGTAGATTTTGTAACATATTAACTCCTTCTATTCTCCCCGTCGCGCATATGTTTACTGTTCTACAATTTTACGAAGTCTCTTCATAATTGCAACAGTATCCTCCGTCGTTCTAATTGCACACATAATCGTGTCATCACCTGCAATTGAACCAACAATCTCATGAATCTGCATTGCATCAATACATGCACATACAGCTCCGGCCATACCGGAAACTGTCTTGATTACCAGAATATTCTGTGCCATATCCATTGATACAAAGCCATCCTTTAACACTCGGACAAATTTCTCTGTCATGTCTTCCGAGGTATCATTTAATACTGCGTATTTCTGCTTTCCATTTCCTGTAGCGATTTTGGTAAGCTTCATTTCACGAATATCTCTTGAAACGGTTGCCTGTGTAACTGCAAATCCGTCTTCTACCAGAAAAGCGAGCAGCTCATCCTGTGTCTCAATATCATTTTTTTTGATTAACTCTAAGATTTTACTCTGTCTCTTTGTTTTCATAATTCTCCTCAGGGGATTATCCCATCTTTTTGCGCATTGTCTCTACGAAGCTCTGCTTGTTTACCTTACAAATCTTAATCGTATGATTTGCACGCTCGACCACATAACGCTCCCCAGCCAACAGCTTTGCAGTTCGGTCACCATCACAGCTTACAAATGCAGCTTCATCCTCTGTTCCTCGTCTGGAAACCATTTCGATTTCGATAACATCATTGTCCTTTAATATAATTCCCTTAGAATTTAAGCTATGCGCATTGATTGGCGTAAGTGCCAAAATATTTGCGCCCGGCTCTATAATTGGCCCTCCTGCGGACAAGTTATAGCCTGTAGAGCCTGTAGGGGTGGATATAATTACACCGTCTCCATCATAAGTAACCAAAAACTCACCATTGACATACACATTCAAACGTAATACCGCCATAACACCTGTACGATGAATCACGATATCATTGAGTGCAGTTCTACCCCTATCGGCATTCTTTCGATAACCTTTAATCATAAGACGCTCTTCTATGGTACAATTATCCTGCATCATCTGGTCCAATGCCTGATACAAATTATCCGCTTCTAATTCGCACAGATATCCCATGGTTCCTAAGTTCACACCTATCAATGGAATATTCGTTTTACGTGTCTTTCGAACGGCACGAATCAGGGTTCCATCACCACCAAACACGATGATACACTCCGTTCCTTCCGGAATATCCTCGTAATGAACTGCATCAAACTCAATTGGCCCGCTTTCCGAATCCGATAAGTTAATCGCAGTACCGCCATTCCTGCGAATATAACTTACAATATCATTCGAAATCTTAAGCTCAGGATCCTTATATGGATTAGCAACTACAACAAACTTTTTCATATTACTTGTCCAGGCTATCATGAGCTGCTTCTACAACCTCATGAACATCCACGGTTTCCTCCTTTTTCGGATTATCGTCTTTCTCAATATATACCAAATATTCAATATTCCCTTCCGGTCCTTTAATCGGCGAATATTCGAGATTATGAATCGAAAAACCATTTTCTAATGCAAAATTGATTACTTTATCAATTACTTCTTCATGAACAGCTTTTTCTCTTACGACGCCTTTCTTCCCAACCTTCTCTCTGCCGGCTTCAAACTGTGGTTTAATCAGACAAACCATCTGTCCGTGTTCTTTTAACAATTCCCTTGCCGGTCCAAGCACCTTCGTCAGAGAAATAAAGGAAACGTCTACGGAAGCAAAATCCAATGCATCATCAATATCCTGTGGTGTCACATAACGAATATTGGTTTTCTCCATACACACCACCCGTTCATCCTGACGCAGCTTCCATGCGAACTGACCATATCCTACAGCCACCGCATACACCTTACTTGCGCCATTTTGAAGCATACAATCGGTAAATCCGCCTGTAGATGCGCCAATATCCATA
>CAYMYV010000244.1:0-2653 GCA_964394775.1 uncultured Lachnobacterium sp.
TAACATTCGACATCGATGCAAACGGTATCGTAAACGTATCTGCAAAAGACTTAGGAACAGGCAAGGAACAGCATATCACAATTACAGCCGGTTCTAATATGTCTGATGATGAAATCGATAGAGCAGTAAAGGAAGCAGCTGAATTCGAAGCTCAGGATAAGAAGCGTAAAGAAGCAATCGACACAAGAAACGATGCAGATTCCTTCGTGTTCCAGACACAGCAGGCACTTGACCAGGTTGGTGCACAGCTTGACCCTAACGATAAAGCTACAATCGAAGCAGATATGAATGCTGTAAAAGCAATCTTAGAAGCGAACCCGGAAGCAGACCAGATGAGCGAAGCTACTGTAGCAGACCTTAAGGCAGCACAGCAGAAATTAACAGAAAGTGCTCAGAAGGTATTTGCTAAGATGTATGAACAGGCACAGGCAGCACAGGGTGCAGCAGGTGCTGGTCCGGATATGGGTGGATTTGCAGGAAATGCAGGCAGCACATCTGCTCCGGAAGATGACGTTATCGACGCTGACTTCAAGGAAGTATAAGATTAAGAATTGATAAGGAGAAACGAACTGCCTACACGCGACACAAGATTAAATTCTACTTCGTAGAATTCGGTTACTTCGTAACCAATCTTGTGTGTCACGTTTGGCGTTCCGCCAATCGAAAAAATCATTAAATTGCTAATGCAAATAAATTTGCACGCAATTTCAATGATTTTTTCGGCAGTTCTGAACTGATATGGAAAAACGTGACTATTATGAGGTCCTCGGTGTGTCCAAAACCGCCGATGACGCAGAAATAAAAAAGGCATTTAGAACCCTTGCAAAAAAATATCATCCGGATGCACATCCGGGGGATGCGGAGTGTGAGGCAAAATTCAAGGAAGCGCAGGAAGCCTACGCTGTACTTAGTGATGCAGAGAAACGTAAACAGTATGACCAGTTTGGTCATGCGGCATTCGATGGTGCCGGTGGTGCGGGCGGATTTGATTTCTCAGGCATGGATATGAGCGATATTTTCGGAGATATCTTTGGAGATTTCTTCGGCGGCGGATTTGGCGGCGGAAGCAGACGCTCCAATAATGGACCAAAACAGGGCGCTAACGTGCGCATGAGTGTTCGCATTTCCTTTGAAGAGGCAATATTTGGCTGCGAGAAGGAAGTTGAATTTTCGTATAAAGAAACCTGTGGAACCTGTAGTGGAAGCGGTGCGAAACCGGGAACAAGTCCGGAAACCTGTCCGAAATGTGGCGGTAAGGGTAAAGTGGTTTATTCTCAGCAGTCTTTGTTTGGAATGATGCAGAACGTTTCCACATGCCCGGATTGTGATGGCTCCGGTAAGATTGTAAAAGAACGTTGTTCCAATTGCTATGGAAGTGGTTATATTGTGAAGAAGATTCGTAAGACCGTTGAGATTCCAGCCGGTATTGATAACGGACAGTGCGTTCGCGTAAGAGATTATGGGGAACCGGGCACTAATGGCGGTCCACGTGGAGATTTATTAGTGGAAGTAATCATTTCTAAGAGCAATCTTTTCGAACGACAGGATATGAATATCTTCTCAAATGCAAATATTTCTTATGCAATTGCTGCTTTGGGTGGAGATGTACGTATCAAGACTGTGGATGGAGATGTTATCTATACAGTTTCTGCCGGAACGCAGACGGGAACCCGTATCCGTCTGAAAGGAAAAGGTGTACCTTCTGTACGCAACAAAGACGTTCGTGGTGACCATTATGTTACCTTGGTTGTTGCCACTCCAACAGGACTTAGCAAGGAGGCAAAAGAAGCGCTTCGCAAGTTTGATGAGCTGTCAGGTGGCTCTCTTACAAAAGAAGGCGGTGCTCCGACGGATAAGAAGAAAAAAGGTTTTATGGACAAAATAAAAGAATCTTTGGATGATTTATAGTATAAATTGCCCATAGAATTATGACACAAAATGTAGTATCATAGTTACGTTATTAGGACTAAATGTAGTCTGATGTTGCGTAGTTGTTGGATACATGTGAAAGGATTGTGTCATGACACTCAGTGAAGAGCGTAGGGAATTAGAAGAGGAAAAGCGTATTTTCAATCAGGAGAAACGAGAGTTTTTCCGAAAGGTTGAGATAGAGGACCGTCGTTTAGAACAGGAAAGAAGCCTGTTTGAAATGAAATTCAAGATATTGGAAGAAGAGCTGATGAAGCTTGCTGCAGAGAAGGCGGAAATCGAGAAGAAGAAGGCCTTTTATGATATGGTTGGAGAATTTCAGGCGAGAAATTATCGCCAGATTTCGGATTCGCAGATGACACCGGGAGAGATGTTCTTTAGAGGTGTTTCGAGTCAGCAGTCCTTAAAGAAGCGCTATAAGGATTTGATTAAGATTTATCATCCGGATAATGTGAATGGAGACAATATGGCAGTACTTGAGATTAATAAAGAGTATGATTATCTTAGTCAGTATTTAATTTAACAATAGGAAAACGGGGCTGTTGCAAATTCTGCAACAGCCCTATCTTTATGCCATGACAGGAGGATTTCCTGTGTCAATGAACAGGATATTGAATTTCTAAGAAGTGTATTCTTACTGTTGTCTAGATTTCAATGTCTTCTGACCGGCGGACACTTGGCTGGGATAGATAGGTGAGGCAGACGCTTTTTTGGAGTTTTCTTA
>CAYMYV010000245.1:0-2627 GCA_964394775.1 uncultured Lachnobacterium sp.
AAGAGGAACAGATATTATCATGAAAGATTACAAATATGAAATTATATTGTAAGCATCTTTTATAGAATGGCAAATTCCAATTTGTGGAACACTTGAAACTTTCAGTTTGTCAGTTAGATAAATCCCAATTTATAATAGGATGCTATAATAATCTAAATTTTAATACTTACAAGAAATGCTCTGCATAAACTTAGAAAATTTTCTAAGCTTATACAGAGCATTTCGTAACTATTCACTCACAGTATGATAGCATCCTATTACAGCGGTTTCTTTGAAGGTGTACCGGCTTTGCGAGGATACGTTTTTGGCGTACCTTTTTCTTTATCAATGACGATAAAGGAACGTCCGGATTCTCCAAGCTCAAATTTTATCACATCCTGAATTTTTCCGCCGAGCAGGAATACGGCACTTTTTGAGGCACCGACTTCTTCCTCGCACTCGCCGGATTTGTAGGAGATGAACTGACCGCCGATTTTTACGAATGGGAGGCAGTACTCACTCAAGATTGAGAGGTTTGCAACTGCACGGGATACTGCCAAATCATATTGCTCGCGATATTTTTTATCTCGTGCCAAATCCTCGGCTCTTCCGTGAATTGCCTCGATGTCGGTAAGTTCCAATGCATCAATCACTTCCTGCAGGAACATGACACGCTTGTTCAAGGAATCTGCTAACGTCACCTTCAAATTTGGAAAAGCAATTTTCAGCGGAAGCCCCGGAAAACCTGCGCCGGTTCCCATGTCCATCACGCTTAAGTCCTGATTTAGGTCAACCGCACGAATCAAAGAAATGCTATCCAAAAAATGTTTTTCCAGAACCTCATCCCACTCGGTAATTCCGGTAAGATTCATGACCTTGTTCTTCTCCACCAGCATTTCATAATAGATTTGAAGCTGTTCTAACTGCTTCTCACTTAATGTAATGGAAATCTTATTCAATTCATCTAAAAATTTATCAAACCTATAATCCACGATATCCTCTTATTTATTTCACAATATGCTATCTATATGTTTCCAAATGGAAGCTTTTTACCAGCTTATTCTTCTCCACCTAAGTGGCCGTTCAGTTGATAGAACAAATCCGGGTTCGAATACTTTAACTGCTCTAAGTAAACCAGAATCACAGATGTATCTGCAGGAGACACTCCGGAAATACGGGAAGCCTGACCAATATTCAGTGGCTGGTATTTGTTTAACTTCTGAACTGCTTCGATACGAAGACCATTGATTTCGCTGTAATCAAAATTCTGTGGAAGAAGTTTTTTCTCTAACTTCTTAAACTGTTCTACCTGCTTAACCTGTCTCTTAATGTATCCGTCATATTTTATTAAAATTTCAACCTGCTCTACTACATCGTAAGAAAGCTTAGGTCTTTCCGGATCAATTGGAGCAAGCTTTGCATAATCAAGCTCTGGTCTTCGAATTAATTCAGCAATGGTAGAAGCTGTGTTAAGTGGAATACTTCCATAGCTTTCTAATAAAGCTTGAACTTCTTTTGATGCTCCAACCTTTACTCCTTCACATCTTGCGATTTCTTCTTCAATCAATCGTTCTTTTTCACAAATCAGGTTATATCGCTCCTGAGAAATTAACCCCGCCTCATAACCTTTTTTTGTTAAACGCATGTCAGCATTATCCTGACGAAGCAACAAACGATATTCCGCACGAGAGGTCATCATACGATATGGCTCAAAAGTTTCCTTTGTTACCAGGTCATCAATGAGTACACCAATATAGCTTTCTGAGCGGTCTAAAATAAATGGCTCTTTTCCCTGAATCTTAAGAGCGGCATTAATACCGGCAACAATTCCCTGTCCGGCTGCCTCCTCATATCCTGAGCTGCCATTAAACTGACCGGCGCTAAAAAGTCCATGAATATTTTTAAACTCCAACGAAGCATACAGCTGATTTGGATTGATACAATCATATTCAATGGCATATGCATTACGAACAATCTTTGCATTTTCCAAGCCTGGAAGAGTACGGTACATCTCATGCTGAACATCTTCCGGTAAAGAAGAGGACATACCACCCACATACATTTCGTTGGTATTTAGTCCCTCCGGTTCAATAAAAATCTGATGACGATCCTTTTCTGCAAATTTTACAACCTTATCTTCAATGGAAGGACAATATCTTGGACCCGTTCCTTCGATGACTCCGGAATACATTGGAGAACGATGTAAATTTGCACGAATAATCTCGTGTGTTTTTGGATTTGTATACGTAAGCCAGCATGACACCTGGTCAATCTGTACATCCTCCGGATTTGTAGTAAATGAAAATGGAACAACTCTTTCATCCCCAAACTGTTCTTCCATTTTAGAAAAATCAATACTTCTCTTATCAATACGTGCCGGTGTACCTGTTTTAAATCGATACATTTCAACACCATGCTCCAATAATGAATTTGTAAGATGAGTAGCTGCCTGCAAACCATTTGGTCCGGTATAAGTAATCATCTCACCCGTCAGACATCTGGCATTTAGATAAGTACCGGAACAAATAATTACAGCCTTACAGTTATAGGTTGCACCTGAAACTGTCTTAACTCCGGTAATATTATTAGCTTCATCTGTTAAAATGTCACTAATTTCCGCTTGTCTTATTGTTAAGTGGTCGGTATTT
>CAYMYV010000246.1:0-2623 GCA_964394775.1 uncultured Lachnobacterium sp.
GCCAAGTGGTAAGGCCCCGGTCTGCAACACCGTCATCGCCGGTTCAAATCCGGCTGTCACCTCTAAGCTCTCTAAGTTATCTTAGAGAGTTTTTTTTGTTAAAATTAAATGAATGGTTAGGACAAAGAATAGTTGTTGCTTCAATATTTATTTTAGAATAATGCTCTTTTCGGATTTGGATAGCTATGTTAATATAAGAAATATCAATGAAAATATATTTAAATAGAAAGACCAAAGGGAAGGATATAAAATGAGAATTATTATTGTTCGCCATGGTGATCCTAATTACGAAATTGATTCTTTAACCGAAACCGGTTGGAGAGAGGCCGAGCTTGTAGCAGACCGAATTGCAAAGCTTGATGTAAAGGAATTCTATGTATCTCCGCTTGGAAGAGCGCAGGATACAGCATCCTGCACATTAAAGAAAATGAATAGAACTGCAATCACACATGACTGGCTGAAGGAGTTTCCGCCTACAATTATTCGTCCGGACCGCGAAGGCAGGAGCATTTGCTGGGACTGGCTGCCACAGGATTGGAGCAGCGAAGAGAGATACTATGATGTGACCCGCTGGGCCGATACAGAGGCGATGCAGGAAGGGCATGTGAAGGACGAGTATGACCGGGTTTGCAAGGGCCTGGATAAAATCTTAGAAGAGCATGGATATGTGAGAGAAAATAACTATTACCGTGTGGAAAAAGCCAACAGCGATACGATAGTTTTCTTCTGTCATTTTGGGGCGGAGTGTGTACTGCTGAGCAGACTTTTGAATGTGTCACCGATGATTTTGTGGCATGGATTTTGTGCGGCTCCGGCATCCGTTACTACGGTTTATACTGAGGAACGAAGAAAAGGAATCGCATCCTGGAGAGTAAGTGCCTTTGGTGATAATTCGCATTTATATGCGGCCGGAGAAGAGCCTTCTTTTTCTGCGAGATTTTGTGAATGTTATGATAATCTAGAGGAACGTCATGATTAAGCGGATAAAACCAGTGTAATCTTTTGTTTACGAATAGAAATTTATGAAGTAAAATAGACTATAGAATTAAACAATATTTAGGAGCTATTATGAGCACACAGGATAGTATTGAAAAAGTATTAAGAAGCTTACATGTCTTACTTTCTAAGAGCGAACCATATGCGAAGGAGCCGAGTAAGGTTATCGTAGATAAACAGCAGATGCTGGATTTGCTGAGTCAGTTGAATAAGAGTATGTATGATGTTATGGAAGAATATGAGCTGACCAAACAAAGCCGTGACCGAGCAGAAAGAGAATTCCGTAAAAAGGGCGACGAAATTCTCTGGGATGCGAGTCGCAAGGCAGAAGATATCTATGCAGCCTCTGTGATGTATACGGACGAGGCATTAAGCCGAGTGCAGGACATCATGAAGGAAGCAAAGCAGTCTGTTCAGGAAATTTACGCAGATATGGATAAGACCCTGAAAGAGCAGGAAGCATTAGTAAAGAAAAATCAGCTCGAGCTGAAATCCCAGTTACAGGATTTGGTAGATACGGAAAAATACCTGAAATTAATAGAAGAGAGGAATCGTGAGATTCAAAAAGAAAAGGACAAGGGCAAGAGCGCAGAAGCAAAAGGGTCTTCTATCTATGCAAACCGCCAGACTGAGGTTAAAATTAATCAGGAATATTTTGAGAAGATGGGCATTGCCACAGAAGAAGTAGTAAAAGAAGAGGAAGAGGACGTTAAGGAAAAAGAAGCCCAGATTCAAGATGAGCTGGATGCTGATTACTTCCAGTGGAAAGAGAAGGAGGAAGCTGACAGCAAGGCAGAAGCTGCTTCAAAGGAGCGAAGTGAACGCTTCCACAACATGTTAAAAGGCTTCACTTCTTCGAAAAAACCATAAAGTGAACTATAAATCGCAGTATTAAAAAAATAATACTGCGATTTTAATATATTATTAAGACATTTTCTATGAAAATTTGGTAGAATGGGTGTAGAAATTGTAATAGAAAGGATGCAGGGACTATTATGAGAGTTTTAGTATGTGATGATGACAGAGAAATCGTTGATGCAATAGAAATTTATTTACAGCAAGAGGGTTTTGATGTTGAAAAGGCTTATGATGGCGAAGAAGCGATTGCGGTTCTCAAAAATGAAGAAATAGATTTAATGATTATCGATGTAATGATGCCAAAATTAGATGGAATTCGTGCAACCATGCAGATAAGAAAAGAAAGCAGCATTCCAATCATCATTTTGTCTGCGAAAACAGAGGATGCGGATAAAATTTTGGGCCTGAATGTTGGAGCGGATGACTACATGACAAAGCCTTTTAATCCGTTAGAGCTAGTTGCACGTGTAAAATCGCAGCTGCGCAGATATACGCAATTGTCGAATCAATCAAACCAGGAAGAGAATGTATATGAGGTTGGGGGCCTTGTAATTCAGGATGATTTAAAAAAGGTAACCATAGATGGAGAAGAGGTAAAGCTTACTCCAATAGAGTATAATATTTTACTGCTTTTGGTGAAAAATAAAGGAAGAGTATACTCTATCAACCAGATATATGAAAGTATTTGGAACGAAGAAGCCATTGGAGCAGATAATACCGTAGCAGTACATATTCGCCATATTCGTGAGAAGATTGAGATTAATCCAAA
>CAYMYV010000247.1:0-2600 GCA_964394775.1 uncultured Lachnobacterium sp.
GAAAATTAATTATTAAAAAAGTGGGATAGATTATCCTACTTTTTTATTTACAAGTAAGGAAAATGTGTTAAAATAATAATGATATTATACGTTGGAGGAAGAGTATGACTACAAATGACGCAGATTTGCTAGAGCAACAGCGCCGGAGACGAAAACGTGTAAATCGAATGAAGACTGGAATTATATGGACGATTGCTATGTGGATGCTGTTTTCCTTATTAGCAATTATTATTTTGTCAGTGCAGGTGTTCCGCTTAAATGACAGAGTCAGTAAGCTGGAAACACAATTGAGCGATTCCATGATTCCCGGAATTGACGAGTCAGACAGTGCTACAGAGTCAAAGAAAGATAATGCCTCTGAGGACAGCCAAATGGATACTGCCTTAGAGCAGGAATCCGAGAGTGAGACCGAATCCGAAGATAGATACGCAAATATCATTACGGGAATTGATACGGAAGAGAATTTTGCCCAGGAAGGCGATACTCATTATGTATATCTGACATTTAATAGTGTACCAGGCGATAATACAGAGAAGATTCTTGACGTGTTGGCGCAATATCAGGTGAAGGCTACATTTTTTGTGGTCGGAAGTGAGGACGCTTCGAACAATACGATATACCAGAGAATCGTGAATGAGGGACATACCATTGGTATGCATTCTTATTCCAATCAGTATAGTTTGATTTATTCGTCAACAGATGATTTTAAGGCGGATTATTTGAAAATCTCTGACTTTTTATATGAGCTGACTGGCACAAGGTGTGCGTATTATCGTTTCCCGGGTGGAAGTGGTAATCAGATTAGTAATGTGAACATGGCGGAATTCGTACAGGTTTTGAATCAGGAACAGATTACATATTTTGATTGGAATGTGTCCGCAGGAGATGCCTCAAGCGGTTATACGAAGGAAGATGTTCTGAATAATGTTTTGGATGGTGTGTCCAAATACAAGACCTCGGTTGTGTTATTACACGACGGAACTAATAAGTCAACAACGGTGGAAGCATTAGGACCATTGATAGAGAGTTTACTAAGTCAAGGTGCGGTCATTCAACCGATTGATGAAAATACAAATGTAATTCAATACATTCATGCGGATAGTGTTGAATAAAAAATACTTGGAGGATTAAACAAAATGGGACTTTTTAAAGATTTTAAAGAAGACTGGTCGCAGGCAATGAACGAACTTGTGCCAGGCGGTACCGATTCTAATGCGGATAATGTG
The DNA here is from genome assembly GCA_964394775.1 of uncultured Lachnobacterium sp. GTDB lineage: Bacteria > Bacillota > Clostridia > Lachnospirales > Lachnospiraceae > Roseburia. The sequence continues at coordinate 1,227 of CAYMYV010000247.1, forward strand.
GAAGTTAATACATTAAGCGAAGACGTTGATGTTCAAAGTGAGCTTTCGAAGTTAGATGGTTTATTGGAAGAGGTAAAAGCAAACAAAGAAGCACCTGTAGCAGATACACAGAGTGCACCAGTACAGAAAGAGGAGAGAATTAAGATGGATACAACAATCAGAGAAGATCGTTCCGCTATTGTAGACGAAACATCTGTAATTACAGCAAGCACAACATTAACAGGTAACATTGCATCTGCAGGTTCCTTTGATATTCAGGGTACAATTAACGGTAATGTATCATGTAACGGTAAATTAGTTGTTACAGGTACAATTAACGGAAACAGCACTTCTTCTGAATTCTTTGCAGATGTTGCCAAGGTGGAAGGTGAGGTTGTAAGTACAGGTACTGTTAAGATTGGTGCTGGTTCTGTAATCATTGGTAACATTACAGCTTCTTCAGCAGTCATTGCAGGTGCTGTAAAAGGAGATATTGATGTTCAGGGACCGGTTGTTGTAGACACATCAGCAGTTATTATGGGTAACATCAAATCTCGCTCTGTACAGATTAACAATGGTGCTATCATTGAAGGCTTCTGTTCACAGTGCTACGCTGAAATCGACGTAGAAGGTTTATTTGTTAAATAAAATAATTGGATAAGAGAGGATAAATGTCTATGAAACGCGTTTTATTAAAGCTGAGTGGAGAAGCATTAGCAGGTGACAAGCATCAGGGATTTGATGAACCAACCGTTACCGTTGTTGCTAACCAGGTTAAGAAATTAGTAGATAAAGGAGTTCAGGTTGGTATTGTTATCGGCGGTGGTAATTTCTGGCGGGGACGTTCCAGTGAAACGATTGACAGAACTAAAGCAGACCAGATTGGGATGCTGGCAACTGTTATGAACTGTATCTACGTATCAGAGATTTTCCGTTCCGTAGGCATGAAAACATCAGTTATGACACCATTCGAATGTGGTTCCATGACAAAGCTGTTTTCAAAAGACCGTGCGAACAAATGCTTTGAGCGTAACATGGTATGCTTCTTTGCAGGTGGCACAGGTCATCCATATTTTTCAACAGACACTGCAACTGTTCTTCGTGCAATCGAAATCGAAGCAGAAGGAATTCTTCTTGCAAAAGCGATTGATGGGGTATATGACAGCGATCCAAAGACAAACCCTGCAGCGAAGAAGTACGATGAAGTATCTATTCAGGAGGTTATCGATAAGAAGCTTGCTGTTGTTGATTTAACGGCATCGATTATGTGTATGGAGAATAAAATGCCAATGTATGTGTTCGGATTAAATGAAGAAGACAGCATTGTAAAAGCAATGAGTGGAGAATTTAACGGAACAAAAGTTACCGTATAATTAGGAGGATGATTTTATGGAC
>CAYMYV010000248.1:0-2531 GCA_964394775.1 uncultured Lachnobacterium sp.
AAAAACTTATGTTTGAAATACGTGTCGGCAAATAAACTGTATTTGTGTAATTTGCTAAACATAATTTGTAGATGCACCTTTTGACACCCAAATCCTATAAAAGCAAAAAAGCCAAAAACTCTTGTAGCATCAAGAATTTTTGGCACTTCCTACAGCACCGCCTAGGGGAATCGAACCCTTAACTAGCCCTTAGGAGGGGCTTGTTATATCCATTTAACTAAGGCGGCATTTCAATAATTACAGACACACCGTTCCCTGCATCCAGATATTACCCTTAAATCTTCTGCCAACGGCTGGCTCTCCTAATAAATCCTCCTGATTTATTACTATACCAAATATTATATCATTACATTCTACTTTCATAGAATACACTTTTTCGTCTGTAAGTGAATTTTCAATTTCTTCTAATTCAATAATTTCACCAATCACACTGTATTGGTCGCTCTCGATTCCATATGGCATAAAGCAGGAGCTCACAATCGATAGTATATCCTCATTGGTAATTCGCTTCGAAATATTTGAATATGTATCCATGTCTTGAAGCGTTAAACTCTCAATCGCGTCTTCATTTCCTTCTCTTGCTTCTGCCAGGAGCTGATTTCGTTTCTCATGTTTCGGATTTGTCTGTGCTTTTGCAGCTTTTTTCTCCTCAATAGGAAGCAGAATCATACCTTCTACTGATAATGCAGATAGAAATGCACCTCTTAGATTTTTAACATGGATATTGTTTCTGTGTTCTGCGAGAAAATCTGCAACATTTTGTAAATAGAAGATAAGTGTAACCCCTATTCGCATTTCATCGCATACACCGGCGTAGGATTCTTTCTCTGAATGCTTTTCAATATCAATCTGTTCCTGTGTAGAAATTTCTGTCCCGAGAGCATATGGGTAGTAATATTCCATATGAAAATTTTCCGCATCATCAAATGAACCTCGAACCATAATTCCAATATTATTTCCAAAAGTCTTTGAAATTTCTGCAAACTCATTTCCTTCGGAATCTCTGGTTATTTTCATAAGCTCCGGATGTTCTACAATATCATCTAATATCAGTTCTAAATCTCTTTTCCTAATTTTAGAAAAACCAACTGCCCTTAGGAATTTATGCACTGTCTATCTCCTTAAAAATATATTCACTCTATCATATCACACAACATTCGTAATGGAAAGTAGTTGGTCCACTACTTTTTTATCGAAGCTCTTGTCAGATAGTTCCTTAAGCATATGCAACGTATCCTTCAATGACATACGCTCACATTCCATTCCAGATATGCAACAATCAAAGCAATCACATACCTGTATAATCCTGCATTCTATTTCTTTATTTTTCTGATGCATCGGATATCCTGAACCATCAATTCTTTCGTGATGAGATAAAATCATTTTACGAGAAATATCCGGAATCCAGGTTTCTTCATCCAAAGCAGAGTAACCCAGGATTGTATGCTTCTTTAACTCAAACACCGCAACCGGGTCCATCGTTTGTAGATTAACACTTTCGTACGTTACCGTGATGTAGCGTATTCCTATGTCGTGCATCAACGAACCAAGTGCTATATTATATAAGCTCTGTTTATCCAGGTGTAATCTCTTACCAATTAAAACAGAGAGCAGCGTTACCATAATTGTATGTTCATATAAATCGGAACCCCGTTCTGTAATATCAATCATGAGATCCTCCGGAAGCTCCTGCGCTTCTTTTATAATCTCATTAGCAATTACCTCGAACTCACGAAGGGAATTATTTGAGTGATAAATATGGTTTTCCATGATTCGTCGAATACGTTTCACATAATCATCAAAATGTGGTATCTTAGTCATCAAATTTGGAGCTTCTATCTCCTCACATGAATCTTCAATCATTACTGTTTGAATTCCTATAGATATAAGAAGTGGTATATATTCTTTTTTAATAACAGTACCCCTTGGTATCACCGTGTTTTGTGACACAATAGGTTCTGCCAGAACTTCTCCACCATGCAATACGTCAATCGACTTCAATCTCATGTTCCATGCTCCAAACTATTATTTTGCAGGCTTGTTTGCCTCCTTGGCCATATTCAAAGCTTCCTTCTCTTCCTCTGCCAAAACAATAATGGAATTTCCTCCAACGATTTCCTTGATGTACGTATAACAGCCTTCTCTACTGTGAACTGCATTCAAAACGAAGCCATCATCTGTCTCGTTTAAAAGAGCCAGAGAAAAGCTCAGCTTTCCTCCCATCTCATTAAATGCATCATACTTCACCAATCCAACCTTTTGGAAAGTAAATTTCATATTGTGAAACAAGCGCTTAATATTTTTTTCATTCGCAGCATTTGCTTCCAACAATCCATCTACCTGCTCCAATCTTTCGATAAGAGTCTTCTCAAGATTTTTGGCATTTTTGCCACTCATGAATATTTTGTATCTTTTTCTTAAGTTCACGATTTGAACAGTATTCACGATTAATAGAATTAACATCATAAGTGTTACTACTGCCAAAACAATGATAATATAATCGGAATCAATTCCAAGTGTTTTCGAAATCA
>CAYMYV010000249.1:0-2523 GCA_964394775.1 uncultured Lachnobacterium sp.
TATGATGAGGATACGATTACAGACCAGCCAGAGCGTGCTATCTGCGCAGAAATTATTCGTGAAAAAGCACTTCATGCATTAAGTGATGAAATTCCACATGGTATCGCGGTTGGAATTGACCGGATGAAGTTCCGCAGTGGTGGACAGATGGTAGATATTGATGCAACCATTTGTTGTGAGAGAGATTCTCATAAGGGAATCATCATTGGAAAGCAGGGGGCGATGCTGAAAAAAATTGGCACAAATGCCCGCTACGAAATGGAGCAGCTCTTGGATGCCAAGGTGAACCTAAAGCTTTGGGTTAAGGTAAAGAAGGATTGGAGAGATAGCGATTTTCTGATTAAGAACTTTGGATATGTAGAAGAGGAATAGGATTGGATTACTAAAAAGAATTTCCAAAAATATACGGACATAGTTTTGTAAACATTGCAGACTCTAACATTAGTGGAGGAAATTGCAATGGAGAAACGAGAAAATGAAAAAACGTGGGACGACTTTTGGGCTACCGGCAAGATAGAGGATTATTTGTCATATCGAAGCTGTGCCGGAAACGATGAAGAACACAAAAAGGAATGCAAAACACATGGGACAGTCAGTGGTAGTGACGGGGATGGTGCTAAGCACAATGCCCATATCGGAATATGACAAGAGAATAACGATACTGACTAAGGAACGCGGTAAAGTATGCGCATTTGCCAGAGGTGCTCGTAGACCAAACAGTCAGCTTTTGGCAGCAACCAATCCTTTTTCCTTCGGAGAGTTTGAGCTTTTCGAAGGGAAAAGCTCATATAATGTATCCAAGGCCAATATACATAATTATTTCAGAGAATTGACCATGGATGTAGAAGCAGCATATATGGGATTTTATTTTCTGGAATTTGCGGAGCATTTTTGTCAGGAAAACAATGACGAAAAAGAGATGCTAAAGCTGTTGTATCAATCCCTACGTGCCTTAGAGAGTCCGGCCTTTTCCGCGGAATTGGTAAGATGCATTTTTGAACTGAAGGCTATGGCTATCAATGGAGAGGGGCCAAATGTATTCCATTGCATGCATTGTCATAAGACGGAAGAACTCATTCATTTTTCGGTAAAAAGAGGTGGAATCTTCTGTCCGGCATGTGTGAAGAAGATTCGTCAAATGCAAGGTGGCGAACCGGTTTCGGCCAAGGATTTTGTGAAAATTCATGAATCTACCCGTTATGCAATGCAGTTTATTCTTTCTACGCCTATTGAAAAGCTATTTTCTTTCCAATTATCGGAGGAAGTGTTAAACGAATTTCAGAAGATTATGAAGGATTATCTGCATACCTATGTGAGACATACTTTTAAATCTCTACAAATTATTGACGATCTAATGTTGAAATAAAAAAGCGAAACGTGTATAATAGCAAGGATTATTATTTGTTTGGAGGAAATAATGGCAACAAACAAACGAAAACGTAAGAAGAAAAGTGCTAGAGCCAGACAGAAGCAACGTCTTATGATGTTGGCTGGATTGTTTGGGATTTTTCTCCTTGTTATGATTGTGGCAATTGTCCACATCAATCAGAAAGAGGAAAAGACCTATGAATCAAACGTCAGTGTCTTGTTCATCGAAAACGATGGTACAGTAGTTACCAATGATGTGGTAGCGTTTGATACGGACAAATACAGTACAGTAGAGCTTGAGGTTTTTATAAACGAAACAATCAATACATATAATAAGGAGCATGGTGAGGACTCTGTTATAAGACAATCTCTTGTGGTGGAAAACAATATTGCCTCCCTGATTTTGACCTATGCAGACGTGGATACCTATGAGGATTTCACTGATTCCGAGCTGTTTGTGGGCAGTATTGCAGAGGCTGTGGCTTCCGGATATAAGTTTGACGGGCAGTTTGCAAGCATCGTAGATGGCAAAGCGATAGCAAGTAACGTCGAGAAATTCTACGGACAGACCGACCTTAAGGTTGCAATTGTCAAGGCAAATACCAAGATACAGGTAGATGGCGATATACTGTATGTATCTACAGAAAATGTGGCAGGCTTTGGTGAGAACTGGATTATTACGAAGGAAGGTTCCAATTTGCTTAATTCCAGCAACTCGGGAAATTCAGGTAACTCGGGTGCCGGGCAAAGCACCGAATCAGAAGCAGCAACAGATACAGAGCTGAGTGATGGTTCGGTTGACGGAACAGAGCTTGTAACCGAAGAGGATACAGAGATTATTTTTGACTTTGGTGATGAAGATATTTCAGATGTAGAAGAAGATAGCTACAGTGAAGTATACACATATATTATTTTCAGATAAAAAAGAACGCAATGAAATTTACTATATGAATAATTATTGAAATAATAGAAAGAAGAGGGACGTGTTATGGAAAAGACCATGGACAAAATCGTACAAGTAGCAAAGGCAAGAGGATTCGTATATCCCGGCTCAGAAATTTACGGTGGCCTTGCAAATACTTGGGATTACGGAAACTTAGGTGTAGAATTAAAGAACAATGTAAAAAGAGCCTGGTGGCAGAAATTTATTCAGGA
>CAYMYV010000250.1:0-2466 GCA_964394775.1 uncultured Lachnobacterium sp.
AAACAGGTTTTAGCTGAAAAAAGAAAACAGAATTCATAAGAGAGAGGTGGATTATCGTGAGTGAATTATTACATGTATCCTCTGCGCCTCATGTACGTGCGAAAACATCTACTAGAAATGTGATGATGTGGGTTATTATTGCATTACTTCCTACTACTTGTTTTGGTATTTACAATTTTGGCTTTAGAGCGTTACTTTTAGTTATAGCTACTGTTTTGAGTTGTGTGCTTTCTGAAACAGTATTCAATTTAATTATGAAGCAGAAAAACACTATCGGTGATTTAAGCGCGGTTGTAACAGGTATGATACTTGCACTGAATATGCCGGTAAATCTTCCAATTTGGGAAGCTGTAATTGGTGGTGTTTTTGCAATTGTTGTTGTTAAAATGTTGTTTGGTGGTCTTGGTCAGAACTTCATGAACCCTGCACTTGCAGCAAGATGTTTCCTTCTTATTGCATTTGCAGCTGATATGTCAAACTTTGCTACAGATACATATACTGGAGCAACACCACTGGCATTATTGCGTTCCCAGAATGGCCAGATTCCAACATATGCAATGAATAACTTTATTGATACTACAGATATTCCTAATTTATTCATTGGATTGAATGGTGGTACAATTGGTGAGACATCAGTTCTTTTCCTTTTAATTGGCGCAGCAATTTTGGTTGCTAAGAAAATCATTTCTCTTAGAATTCCACTTGCTTACCTTGGAACCTTTGCAGTATATATGTTACTCTTTGGTGGATACGCAGATGGACAAGGCATGAATTTTGTTATTATTCACTTATTGTCCGGTGGTATTATGTTTGGAGCTTTCTTTATGGCAACAGACTATGCTACAACACCAATTACTAAGAAGGGACAGATTTTATTTGGTATTTGCTGTGGTCTTTTAACAGGTATTTTTAGAACAGTAGGTGGTTCTCCAGAAGGTGTTTCTTATGCAATTATTTTAAGTAACCTCATGGTGCCATTGATTGAGAAGATTACAATTCCAAATGCATTTGGTCTGCCGAAGAAAAAGCTTTTTGCAAAAAAGGAGGTAAAGTAGTATGAAAAAGATCTTTAAAGATGCTTTAATACTTATGGTATTCTCCCTAGTGCTTGGCTTTGTATTAGGTGCTGTATATAAGATTACAGAAGGTCCAATCGCAGAGGCTACACTTCGAAAAGAGATGGAAGCGTACAAGGTTGTATTTGATAATGCAGATACATTTAACGAATTAACAGTAGATGCAGCGGAAGCGGAAGCTGTTATGTCAGCTGGCAATTATCCGGATACCATTAACAAAGCTTTTGAAGCAGTTGATGCAAATGGAAACTGCCTTGGTTATGTGGTTCAATTGACTACAAAAGATGGTTATTCCGGTGGTATCGTAATGGTAGTAGGAATTCAGATTGATGGTACATTAAATGGCTTCTCTATTACCTCTCATACAGAAACCACTGGGCTTGGTACAAAAGCATTTGATGCAGCATATGCAGACCAGTATAATGGCATTGCAGGAGATAGTGTATCGGGTATTACAACACTTTCCGGTGCAACCTTTACTTCTACAGCAGTAAAGAATGGATGTATGGCTGCTGTTGCATATGCAAATAGCTTGATGGGAGGTGAGTGAGTATGAATAAATATACAGAACGTTTATATAACGGTATTATTAAAGAGAACCCAACCTTTGTATTGATGCTTGGTATGTGTCCAACACTTGCTGTTACATCATCTGCAATTAACGGTCTTGGTATGGGACTTTCTACAACTGTAGTATTAGTATTTTCAAACCTTTTGATTTCTCTTTTTAGAAAGAAAATTCCTAACGGAGTACGTATCCCGGCATACATCGTTATCGTTGCTTCACTTGTAACAATCGTAGAATTTTTGATGAAAGCGTACTTCCAATCGCTTTCAGATGCGCTTGGAGTATATATTCCACTTATCGTAGTTAACTGTATCATTTTAGGACGTGCAGAAAGCTATGCATCGAAAAATGGACCAATTGACTCTATTTTCGATGGTCTTGGTATGGGTCTTGGTTTCACATTAGGTCTTACCTTAATTGGTTTAATCCGTGAAATCCTTGGCGCAGGAACTGTTTTTGATGTACCGGTTCTGGCAGATTTGGGATATACACCAATTGCAATCTTTACAAGAGCTCCTGGTGCATTCCTTGTACTTGCTTTCTTAGTAGCAGGAATGAATATCATTCGCAAGAAAATGGATCAAAAAGGCAAACCACTTGCAAAGCCTTCAGGATGTGCTTCCGGAGGAGATTGTGCAGGATGTAGCTCTGGCTGTCCAAGTAGTACAGCAGAAAATAAATAAGGAGGAGAGAGAATATGGAAACATTAAGTACATTGATTGGCATTGCCGTCACATATGCAATTGTTAATAACGTAGTATTAAGCCAGTTCCTTGGTATCTGTCCTTTCCTTGGAGTTTCTAAGAAAACAGAAACCGCTGC
>CAYMYV010000251.1:0-2461 GCA_964394775.1 uncultured Lachnobacterium sp.
AGTATCCATTGCTGCACTCATCATAGGAATGTTTAATACGATCTTCTTTGTTAAGTGTGTTCTCAAGTCAATCATATTTGGAGTAACTTCAGAATACTGTGGAACTAAGAGAACGTCGTCAAATGTAATTCCTTCGCCGATAATTGTACCCATTTTGTAATCCTCGCTTTCTTATAAATTATGTGTGTTGATATGTGAAAATAATAATTTGATTGATAATATCAAATTAAAATGCCTCTGTCAAGATGCTATGAGACAAGTAAGAAGAAATAATAAATTATATAAGAAGTGTTAATGAATACTAATAAATTATTTTCCGGGCATTAGTTCTTCACAGTACTAATTTAGTGTGGTAATATGTCTATATTGGGTTTTTATAGAAATCCGGTTGTATGAGATAAGAAATGCTATCGGTTGGGATAGAATGTTTGTAAATCAGGGAGGCATATATGGAATTTCGCCCGTGCATTGATATTCATAATGGCAAAGTAAAACAGATTGTTGGCAGCAGCTTAAAGGATTTAAACAATCAAGCGGTTGAAAATTTTGTTTCCGAGCAGGATAGTGCTTTTTATGCAAACCTCTATCGTGGCGATGGAATCAAAGGAGGTCACATAATTCTTCTGAATGCTGCAGGCAGCGAGTACTATGAAGCGACAAAAGAGCAGGCGCTTCTTGCACTTCGTACCTATCCGGGCGGACTTCAGGTTGGCGGTGGCATTACCGCTTTCAATGCATCGGAGTTTATCAAAGCAGGTGCGAGTCATGTAATTGTTACCTCCTATGTATTTAAGGATGGAAAAATCAATTATGAGAATCTCCGTAAGCTGGTAGCTGCAGTCGGTAAGGAGCATATTGTGTTGGATTTGTCCTGTCGGTATTTGAAGGATACATCGGAGATTGTTTATGGTGTACAAGACAACTCTTTTGCGCTTCCTTATCCGCCAAGTGGGGAGGGGTATTATATTGTAACTGACCGTTGGCAGATGGAAACAGAGGAACGGATTACGCCGGAGCTGTTGGATAGGCTTGCTCAGTATTGCGACGAATTCCTTGTACATGCTGTAGATGTAGAAGGAAAACAAAATGGTATTGAGAGGCCGCTTATTTCTATACTGGGGGAGTGGGGAAAAATCCCAATCACCTATGCAGGCGGAATTTCCTGCTTTCAGGACCTGGAGGATATCAAAGAGCTTGGAAGAGGAAATTTGAATGTTACAATTGGCAGTGCGCTGGATTTGTTTGGAGGAACGCTTAAATATAAGGAAGTGCTTGCATATCTGCAAGGGGAAGAAGCATGAAATAAATACCGGTAAGTCAATATAACAGAGGAAATCGGATTATGCTTGAATGTGTGGAAAGCATGGAAATTGAAATAAGGAATTGAAGTAATGAGTGAAGTACAGAGAAAAGTGGGTATCGTTCTGGAAGGCGGCTCCATGCGTGGGATGTTTTCGGCAGGCGTATTGGATACCTTTATGGATGAGGATATTAAAATAGATGGAATGATTGGTGTGTCCGCAGGGGCATTATTTGGTCCAAATTACTTTTCCAAGCAAAGAGGAAGAGTGATTCGATATAATAAGCGGTTCTGCAGGGACAGAAGGTATATGAGCTTTTGGTCATTTTTGTTTACCGGAAATATTGTAAACAAGAATTTCGCCTTTTATGAGGTGACAAATAAGCTGGATATTTTTGATAATGAAACCTTTTTGAAAAACTGCACCGGTTATTATGTGACTGCAACCAATGTGGAAACCGGAAAGCCGGAATACCTTGAGATAAAGGATGTTGTAAAAGAGCTAGAGAAGCTTCGCGCAACCTCGGCACTTCCGTTTGTATCAAGGCTGGTTGAGGTGGATGGAAAGAAATACCTAGACGGCGGAATCTCTGATAGTATTCCTGTGTTGAAGGCAAAGGAGATGGGATACGATAAAATTATTGTTGTATTGACCCGTCCGATAGAATATCGAAAAACACCGATGTCAGAGATGCTTTTGAAAATTATGGGGATGAAATACAAGAAGTATCCGGCATTCATTGAGACGTTGCGTAATCGGTATCGAAACTACAATGAAACAGTTGAGAAAATATTAGAGTTGGAGGAAAAGGGTGAGATTTTTGTGATTCGTCCTTCGGAACCGATTGTGGTGAAAACCATAGAGCGCGATGAGAGCAAGCTTCAGTATGTATATGATTTGGGAGTAAGGGTTTGTAAGGAAAGAATCGAGGCGCTGAAGGAATACCTTGAGAATTGATGTGAATAGAAGAATAATCATAAAAAAGCGTCATGCTGACGCTTGCAAGTTCGCAAGCGAACTTGGGATTTGATGCGTCTGACGACGCAATTTCCTATAAGGATTCGGGTGTCAAAAGGTGCATCTACAAATTATGTTTGGCAAATTGCACAAATACAGTTTATTTGCCGACACGTATTTCAAACATAAGTTTTTCTAAGTGC
>CAYMYV010000252.1:0-2454 GCA_964394775.1 uncultured Lachnobacterium sp.
TTCTGTTGGTGATTTTTCAATGCTTCAGGTTGGCGATATCATTCGCCTTGACAGGAATGTTGAAGAGGAGCTTGACGTTTATGTTGGAAATCTCAAGAAGTTTTCCGCATTACCGGGAGCTTCTGGTGAGAATTATGCAGTTAGGGTTACAGAAGTAGTTAGGGAGGAGCAATAGAGTATGGATGGAGTATTATCTCAGGAAGAAATCAGCGCATTACTTAGTGAGCCGGGAAAAAGTGCTGTTTCAAAAGACAGATTATCGGATATTGAGAGGGATGCAATTGGTGAAATTTCGAATATTAGCATGGGAACAGCTGCCACCACACTGTTTTCTCTGGTAAACCGCAAGGTTGAGATTTCAACACCGGTTGTTTCATATGCAAGCTGGGAGGATGTTGTTGCTGCTTATGAAAGGCCATGTGTATTTATTCGAATTGCATACACAGTTGGCTTAGATGGAAGCAATATTCTTGTATTAAAAGAAAATGACGTAAAGATTATAACAGACCTGATGATGGGTGGTGACGGAACGAATACAGATACTGAGCTTGGAGAATTGCATCTGAGTGCAATTAGCGAAGCCATGAATCAGATGATGGGTTCCGCCGCGACATCCTTATCCTCAATGCTGAATAAGACCATTGATATCAGCCCACCAATGGCAGATTTGGTTGATTTGAAGGAAGCAATTGATGAGGCTACAATCGATGAATTCTTGTCGAACGAATTCGTATGTATCACTTTTAAGATGGAAATTGGGGACTTGGTTGATAGCAAGATTATGCAGCTGTATCCAATCTCTTTTGCAAGAGAGATGTGCGAGGGTGTAACTCGTACCATGGAGATGGATACACAGAGCGTGAAGGAGCCGACGCCTGCACCAGCACCTGCGCCAACGCCAGCACCTGCGCCGGTTACGGAACCGACACCTGCCGTTTTGCCGATGCCGGACATAATGACACAACAGGCAATGGTGCAGCAAATGATGGGACAGCAAATGATGGGACAGCAGATGATGGGACAGCAGATGATGGGACAACCAATGATGGGACAGCAAATGATGGGACAACCGATGGTTATGCAGCCAATGATGAACCAATCGGTAAACGTACAGCCGGCACAGTTTGCTACATTTACCAATGTTCCAATGGGCGTATATCAGCCGGAGAACATCAATTTGATTATGGATGTTCCGTTGGAGGTAACCGTTGAGCTGGGAAGAACTCACAAGTCCATCTCCGATATCTTGGATTTAGGTCCAGGTAAGATTATTGAATTAAATAAGATTGCCGGAGAACCAATTGATGTGTTGGTGAATGGCAAATATGTTGCAAAAGGTGAAGTTGTTGTTATTGAAGAAAGTTTTGGTGTTCGTATTACAGAGATTATTAATACTGCATCAGTAGTACAGCAACAGCAATAGAGTTGAAGGAGATATATTAAAATGGGTAAAAATATTTTGATTTGCGACGACGCTGCTTTTATGAGAATGATGATTAAAGACATTCTCTCAAAAAATGGATACAACGTTATTGGAGAAGCTGAAAATGGCCTTGTGGCGGTTGAAAAATATGTAGAAACCAATCCGGATTTGGTGCTTATGGATATTACAATGCCGGAAATGGATGGAATTAATGCATTGAAGAAGATTAAGGAAAAGGATCCTAATGCATCTGTAATTATGTGTTCAGCAATGGGACAGCAGGCAATGGTTATTGAATCTATTCAGGCTGGAGCAAAGGATTTTATTGTAAAACCTTTCCAGGCAGATCGTGTTTTAGAAGCAGTGAAAAAAGTAGTAGGTTAGTATGGATGATTTTTTAGAATTAATTGGTGTATTGCTTATTTTTGTGTTTGTACTTGCGATTACATATCTGGGCTCCAAATGGATGGCTGGATATCAGAAGGTACACATGAAGAGCAAGAATCTTCAAATTATTGAAACGGTTGCTGCGGGAAACAATAAGATGATTTGTCTTGTAAAAGCAGGAACGGAATATCTCGTTGTGGCAGTGGGCAAGGATGAAATACATCCGCTTGCCACGCTAACAGAGGAACAGCTGATAGATCTTTCGTTCAAAGCAGAAGGCACAACACGTAAAGAAGAAACCTTTCAGGAAGTGTTTGGACAGTTAAAAGATAGGCTGTCAAAAAAGTAGGTAATATATGAAGAAATTTAAGAAGTATTACTGCATTGCGTCGTTTGTTTTTGCAGTATGTGTTATGTTTTTTACAATTGCATATGCAGTTGCCAGTCCATCGACGGTATACGCATCTGCCACAGATACAACGACAGATACAGAAGCGGATTATCGGGATAATACGAATGGTATACATATCAGCATTGACAACAGCGAAGGCTCTATGTCCGCATCAATTCGTATTCTTTTGCTTTTGACCATTCTATCGTTAGCACCATCAATTCTGATTATGCTTACGTCATATACCAGAATT
>CAYMYV010000253.1:0-2454 GCA_964394775.1 uncultured Lachnobacterium sp.
CTCTGAACGTCGTGGCAACAGCGTAGCTGTAAACATTTACGGCGAGCAGGATTTGAAGCTGTTTGAATCAGGTGTGAAGTATTTTAAATAAACAGGGAATAGGGATTTACACATTCCCAAGTTTAATGTTAAAATTAAGGAGTAAGTAGGCCTACTTACTCCTTTTTCTGTGTAACGTCGTGTGCACAACATTCATTCTGAATTTGTATATTCCATAGTTTTTTCTTAACTATACGAAAATTCTAATTCATTCTTAAAACAAGTCAAAGTATATAAAACAAATATAAGGGATAATCCCTATTTCATCGAAATCAGGGATTGTCGGAGCTTTCCCTGATTTTTTATTATTGTAAGAAGGGAAAGAAAAGAATGAGTAATACGAATGAGAATATTACAATTAATGAAAAATACAAGGATAGAATTTTCTGTCTGCTATTTGGCAGGGAAGAGTACAAAGAAAACATTTTGTCATTATATAATGCGCTTAATAACAGTAATCATGACAATGTAGATGATATAGAAATCACTACGATAGAAGACGCTTTGTATATCAAGATGAAGAACGACGTATCATTCCTAATAGACAGTTATCTAACCTTGTGGGAGCAGCAGAGTACCTATAATCCAAACATGCCGGTGAGAGGACTGATGTATTATGGGAACTTATATAACAGTTACATCCATGACAGAGGACTCAATATCTATGGTTCAACCTTGGTAAAACTGCCGACTCCAAAATATGTTGTATTTTATAATGGAACTACAAATCGGAATTCAATTGAGAAATTAAAATTATCGGATGCATTTATGCAGAAGGACGAAAGTCACGAGTTTGAGTGGACAGCAACGATGATAAACCTAAACATTGGGAAAAACGAAGAGTTGTTGGCAAAATGCAAGGTGCTTTCCGACTATATGACGCTGATTAATAAGATAAGATTGTATAAAAAAGAAATGGGCAATATCAAGGAATCAGTCAATCGTGCTGTGAATGAATGTATTCATGAAGGCATATTGATGGAATTTCTTGAGAAGCATCGAGGTGAAGTTATGGCAAATATTTTAACGGAATTTAATGAAGAAGTTTTTGTAAGGGGAATTCGTGAAGAATCACAGATTGAATTTGCAATAAATCTCCTTGATGTTTTATCCGATGAGGAGATTGCAGAGCGTATTAAGTTACCATTAGAGGTCGTACAACAATTACGAAAAGACAATGTAAAGTAGAAAAATGATTTGATGACAAACGGGCATGTAGTGGCATGCCCGTTTGTGTTGACTATAGTTTTATAAATTCAGGGTGGCGGTTTTTAAATATAGTGTAATATTCAAAACCTGCATTTTTTAATAAATCCGGCACCTTTTCATAATCCCAGGCAATCTGCTCCGGCTTATGTCCATCCGACCCAATGGTGATAATCTCACCGCCAAGCTCACGGTATCTCTTTAGGATATCCTCCGTAGGATTTGGATGACCAAGCCCATATTTAAAGCCAGCCATGTTCATTTCAATCCCCTTGCCTTTTTCGATGAGCCTGCGAAGAATCTCATCAATGAGGTCGGCATATTTCTCGTAGGAAAAGCCCTGTCCCTTAGTTGGAAGATATCGTACAATATAATCCAAGTGTCCGTATACGTCGAAGTCCACGTCGGTAGCAAGATTCTCCAATACGGATTCAAAATATCTGCGGCATGCCGTACGCTCTGTGCGTCCCTCGTAAAAGGAAGGGTAGTAGATATCCACATGGTCCACTACATGAGAGGAGCCAATTACGAAATCAAATGGATATTTGTGAGTGACCGCGAGATTCTCTTTGGTCACATGTGGCTGAAGTCCAAGCTCAATTCCCCAAAGAACCGAAATGCGGTCGGCATATTCCTCTTTTAAAACCATAATTTCTTTCTGATAATTTTCAAAATCCAAATCAAAGTATCCAGGCTCTTCTCTGTAATCCAAATCTAAGTGGTCCGTAAAGCAGATTCCAGACAAGCCTTTTTTGATGGCACTATCTATCATATCTCTTGGCGCAGCCTCGCTATCACCGGAAAAATAGCAGTGCATATGTGTATCCCAAAGCATAGTTGACCTCTTTTCCAAAACCTGTATGAATAAATTGTACTACAACCGTAAACAATTTGCTATTTTTTTTAGCAACATATTTGTAAAAACATACAAAAATTGTATTCAAATAAAAACATTTAGTCAAAAAATTAACAAAGATGGAAATTAGATACAAAAATACTTGAACTTTCTAACGGTTTTGGTTACAATGTAGAAAGCGTGGGAATTGCCCACAAATATATTAATTTACAATTCTAGGAGGAATTAATAATGGCAGTAAAAGTTGCAATTAATGGTTTCGGCCGTATTGGTCGTCTCGCTTTCAGACAGATGTTTGGCGCAGAAGGATATGAAGTAGTAGCAATCAACGACTTAACAAGTCCTGATATGCT
>CAYMYV010000254.1:0-2444 GCA_964394775.1 uncultured Lachnobacterium sp.
GGAATGGGTTCGCTTATATGATAGTAATAAAAGATTTATTGGGATATATACATATATAGTAGAAAGTGATGAATATAAACCAGTAAAATTATTTGTGGAATAGTATGGAGTATATAAAGAATACATTAGATTTTAAGATAGAAGAGCCGACAGTGGTTACGCTCGGAAAATTTGATGGATTGCATAGAGGTCACGAAAAGCTTATGGATACTCTGTTAGAGTATAAGAAAAGTCATGAGGTTGCATCGGTTGCATTTACATTTGATATTCCGCCACGTAGCAAGGTGGAGGATATTACCACAAAGGTTCTTACAACAAATGAAGAAAAAGAATATATATTTGAGACTACCGGTATTGATTATTTGATAGAATGTCCCTTTACTGCAGAGGTGATGTGCATGGACCCAAAGGAGTTTATTTCATGGATTGTACAAGCATTGAATATGAAATGTGTTGTAGTAGGAAATGATTTTCGATTTGGGCATAAGCGTGCAGGAGATTACCTTACGCTCATGCAGTATGAGAATGAGTTTGGATATAAAACCATAGTAATCGACAAAATGAAGGATGAAAATCGTGATATTAGCAGCACGTATGTGCGGGAAGAAATTGCGGCAGGAAATTTAAGCAAAGCAAATGCTTTACTTGGATATCATTATTTTATCAAAAGTGATGTGGTACATGGTAAGAAATTAGGAAGAACCATTGGTGTTCCAACGATTAATATGGTGCTTCCAACAAATAAGCTGCTCCCACCGAATGGAGTATATGTTACTAAGGTGGAGATTGAAGGACAAAGCTATATAGGGGTAACGAATGTAGGCTGTAAGCCAACAGTTTCTGATGCCAATCTGATAGGGGTTGAGACCTATATCCTTGATTTTAACAAGGACATTTATGGAGATAGTATTGTAGTATATTTCTTAGAGTATATTCGTCCGGAGATTAAATTTGATTCTGTAGAGGAATTAAAGCAACAATTAGTCTTAGATATCGGAGCAGCGGAGAAATATTACGAAAATATTACATAATTATGTTGACACTGTAAAAAAGTGCTGTTATACTTATAAAAGTGTTATAAACACAATTATGGAGGATAATATGATCTTTAATAATATAAATAAAGAAATTGTTGCAGGTGTTGCAGTAGTACTGACAACCTGCATGATAGTTACAACTATTCCTTGGAATACTACGAATGATTCTTCAGAAGAGGTTTCATCTGAATTTTATAACATTCAGACTTCTGCAGGAGCAAGTGCATCTATTTCTGCTACAGACAATTCAACCGTAGCTGGTGCATCAGGAGCAGTATTAGGTGGAACGGTTGGTGTTGTAGATGTAGATAACAATTTAGTCGGACAGCCTTCTGATGAAGAGCAGACAGAATTGGAAAATGATACAGAAGTTTCAACAGAAGGGGAAGCTGCTGAGCCGGAAAAACCGGTTGTTGAATATAATACTTATGGTTATACCAATCTTGGACTGGCAGTAGTAGATGGCAATTTAAATGTTCGTAAGAAGGCATCTACAAGTGGTTCTATTGTAGGTAAGCTTACAAATTATGCTGCATGTGAGATTCTTGAAGAATTAAACGGATGGTATAAGATTAAATCCGGTAATGTAGAAGGATATGTAAGTGCAGAGTATATCATTACTGGTGAAGAAGCGCTTATTATTGCACAGACAGAAGCAAGACTTGTTGCTACAGTTACTACAAGTGCTCTCCGTGTACGTAGTGCCCCTTCTACAGATTCCAAGAAATTGGATAGCGTTGCTAAGGGAGAAGAATTAACCGTTGTTGAAGTATTAGACGGCTGGGTTCAGGTTGAGGTAGATGGATATAGCGAAGCGTATGTATCCGCTGATTATGTAACGGTTGAAGAAAAATTAAAAACAGGTAGTACCTTAGATGAACTAAACTATGGTTCAGAGATTTCACAGGTACGTATTGACCTTGTAAATTATGCACTTAAATTTGTGGGAACCAAATATGTTTGGGGTGGAAACAGCCTTACAAAGGGTGTTGACTGCTCAGGCTTTACTCAACAGATTTATAAGAAATATGGTATTACATTGCCACGTACATCTTATACACAGCCTTCAGCTGGTAAAAAGATTAAAGCTTCTCAGGCACAGCCGGGAGATTTATTCTTCTATGGAGACAGCTCCGGTATTAACCATGTAGCAATCTATATTGGAAATGGCAAGATTGTTCATGCAAGTAATCCAAGAGATGGTGTCAAGATTTCAAATGCATATTACCGTACACCAAAGTGCGTAGTATCATATTTTAATGATTAATTGATTTATTAATATATTAATTTATTATCTGTAAAAAAAGTGTTTACAACCTTAAAGGTGTGTGATATAGTATCAAAGTATGGTTAGCCCATGCTCGGTGGATGGACACTCCGACCACTGCTGAGTATCCATAATAGAAA
>CAYMYV010000255.1:0-2440 GCA_964394775.1 uncultured Lachnobacterium sp.
TTTGCAAGAACTGTGGAAGCTACAATAAGAAAGAAATTATTGCACAGGACTAATTCAATAGAATGACATGTAGAGGGGTTTCCGTATGGAAACCCTTTTTTTCTGCTTATTCGAGAAAAAAGACGTTGATTTATAGATTAAGATATAGTATATTTTCAATTAGACGCATAAGGAGGATTTGGTATGCAGGAAATTACAAAAGTGGTACTGGATGCGATGGGTGGCGATAACGCCCCGGGAGAAATCGTAAAAGGTGCAGTAAATGCCGTTTCTGCTAGAAATGACATCAAGATTGTTCTTGTAGGACAAGAGGATGTCGTGAAAGAAGAATTGGCGAAATATTCCTATCCGGCAGAGCAGATTGAAGTTGTGCATGCTCCGGAGGTGATTGAGATGGCAGAGCCACCGGTTGTTGCAATTCGCAAGAAAAAACAGTCATCAATGGTTGTAGGCATGAATATGGTAAAACAGGGGCAAGCAGATGCATTCGTTTCTGCGGGAAGCTCAGGCGCTATCCTTGTTGGAGGACAGACCATTGTAGGACGTATCAAAGGTATCAAACGTCCACCATTGGCTCCACTCATTCCAACAGAGGCAGGAGTGTCACTTCTTATTGACTGCGGGGCAAACGTTGATGCGAAATCAGAGAACCTGGTTCAATTTGCACAGATGGGTTCCATCTATATGGAAAACGTTGTTGGTATCAAAAATCCAAGAGTTGCAATTGTTAATATCGGAGCAGAAGAAGAAAAGGGAAATGCCTTAGTAAAGGAAACCATTCCAAAGCTTCATGCATGTAAAGGTATTAATTTTATCGGCTGTATTGAAGCGCGAGAGATTCCGAAGGGCGGAGCAGACGTTATAGTTTGTGAAGCATTCGTAGGAAATGTTATCTTGAAGCTTTATGAAGGCCTAAGCACAACTCTGGTCCATGTAATCAAGGACGGCCTTATGAGTACGCTCGTAAGTAAAATCGGTGCAGCGCTTGCTTTGCCAGCACTGAAGAAAACGTTAAAGAGCTTTGACGGAAGCCAGTATGGTGGAGCACCATTACTTGGTTTGAATGGCTTGGTAGTTAAGACTCATGGAAACTCCAAGTCCACAGAAATTACCAATGCTATTTTCCAGTGCATATCCTTCAAAGAGCAGGATATTAATGGAAAAATCAAAGAACACATTGTTGAAGAAACCGAAATCTTAGAGGAAGAGTAAAGGAGCAAGAATTATGGAATTCGAAAAAGTAAAAAACATCATTGTAGAAGTATTGAACGTGGAAGAAGAGGATATCACATTAGAAACAACATTCATTGATGACCTTGGTGCAGATTCATTAGATGTATTCCAGATTATTATGGGTGTTGAAGAAGAATTTGATATTGAAATTCCAAATGAAGATGCAGAGAGAATTGTTACAGTTGGTGATGCTGTAGAGCAGATTAAAAACGCTATTGCTAATAACTAATTAATATCATATAGACTGTCGTAATTAAGATTTTGAAATGCATGAACCTCTTACAAGTAGAACGGCTCCACGCGTTGCTTGACGTTGCCTTTTCTACTTATAAGAGCTTCATGCTTTCGAAGTTTATGGACGACAGTCTATTTTCATTATAGTTACTTGTTGTGAACGTTTTTTCTATCGAGAGTGTTACTAGGAGGAAAACATGTCAGAGTTGAAGAAGTTTCAGAGTATCATAGGATATCAGTTCAATAATGAAGCATTATTGAGACAGGCACTGACACATAGCTCTTATGCCAATGAAAAGCATCTGAAAAAGCTATCAGATAACGAACGTCTGGAATTTTTGGGAGATGCAGTATTAGAGCTTATATCCAGTGAGTTTTTATTTTCAAATTATGCCAATCTTACAGAGGGTGAGCTTACCAAGCTTCGAGCAAGTATTGTATGTGAACCAACGCTTGCGATGTGTACGGAGGCAATTCATCTGGGACATTTTCTTTCGCTGGGAAAAGGAGAGGACCAGACGGGTGGAAGAAAGAGAAAATCCATTTTATCAGATGCATTAGAAGCAGTGATTGGTGCAATCTATTTAGATGGTGGTTTTGCTAATGCAAAAGAGTTTATATTGAAATTCATATTGACGGATATTGAGCACAAGCAGCTCTTTTATGATAGCAAGACTATCCTGCAGGAAGTGGTGCAGGGACAGCATGAGCAGTTAAGCTATGTGTTGTTAGAGGAAGTAGGACCTGATCATGACAAGTGTTTTACGGTAGGAGTCATGATTGGTGAGAAACAAATAAGTACGGGCACAGGACATACAAAGAAATCTGCGGAGCAGGAGGCTGCTTATCACGCACTTTTGTTGCTCGCACCTAATTTAAGGGAGTAGAGAATGTATTTAAAAAGTTTAGAGGTACATGGATTTAAATCCTTTGCCAATAAGATTGTATTTGATTTTCATAATGGTATTACAGG
>CAYMYV010000256.1:0-2385 GCA_964394775.1 uncultured Lachnobacterium sp.
AGCATCGTCATTGATTACTACGATTTCCTCTAAGCTATGACGTTTTCCAACTTCAAAGTCGTTAGGGTCATGTGCTGGTGTAATCTTAACGCAGCCTGTACCGAATTCTTTATCTACATAAGAGTCAGCGATAACCGGAATCTCTCGTCCGGTTGTTGGAAGCACAAGCATCTTGCCGATTAGGTCTTTGTATCTGTCATCGTCTGGGTTTACCGCTACGGCTGTATCACCGAACAAGGTCTCTGGACGAGTGGTTGCGATTTCAACGAAGCGTCCTTCTTCGCCAACTACCGGATAATTGATGTGCCAGAAGAATCCGTCCTGCTCTTCATGTTCTACTTCTGCATCAGAGATAGATGTTTTACAAACCGGACACCAGTTTACGATACGGCTTCCCTTGTAAATCCAGCCCTTATCAAATAACTTAATGAATACGTCCTGAACTGCATGAGAACAGCCTTCGTCCATAGTGAAACGTTCTCTCTCCCAGTCAGCAGATGAACCTAATTTCTTCAACTGCTTAATGATACGTCCGCCGTATTCTTCTTTCCAATCCCAGCATTTCTCTAAGAAGCCTTCACGTCCAAGGTCTGCCTTGTCAATGCCCTGCTCCTTTAAGCTTTCAATAACCTTAACCTCTGTTGCGATAGAAGCATGGTCGGTTCCCGGCTGCCAGAGCGCATTGTAGCCCTGCATTCTCTTATAACGGATTAAAATATCCTGCATTGTATTATCAAGCGCATGTCCCATGTGAAGCTGACCTGTGATGTTTGGTGGTGGCATCACGATGGTAAATGGCTTTTTACTGCGGTCTACTTCCGCATGAAAATATCCATTGTCTTCCCATTTCTTATAGAGACGGTCTTCAATGTCTTTTGGATCATAGGTTTTGTTTAATTCTTTGCTCATCTTTGTTCTCCTTTTTCTTTTTATATAGAAAAATTCCATAGATAATGTTTGAGATTACTTCATTCTACGAATGTAAACTTTTCTAAGTAATTTGTATGTAGGTTATGTTAAAGAGACGCGAACGGCTCTAATTCGCCTTCCATGGCTCAATAGAGCCTTTTGCTAACATCGTGTTAGCAAATCGCTGGAATCAAAACAAATTACTAAGAAAAGCTAACATTCTTCGCAAAAAGCAATCTCAAACATTACCTATGAAATTTTTCAATTTACACATCTAAAGGTATCAAAACAGAAAATACGCCATCTTACATAAAAAAGCGTCATTCTGAAGCTTTTTGATGCGTCTGACGACGCAATTTCCTATAAGGTAAAAAAACCCTTCTGTGCACAAGCACAGAAGGGCGAATTAGCGCGGTACCACCTTCGTTTGTGTCGTTCATGTATGATTGACTATGAAATGCTTCAACAATTCTTAACTCCTATATCATACGATGAATTAACACCTCATGTCCGTTAACGGGGACGAAGCGGAATTGCCTACTTATGTTTCAAATTTAAAGAAACTCTCTTGCCTTCGCTCTGCAAAAACAATGTGTTCAACAATTCGGTTCAAAAGCTACCTTCCATAAGTCGATCTTCAAAGCACCTTTCAGCCGGTGAGTGCTTCTCTCTGGGAAATCTTGTTACGTACTCCTCTTTCTCATTACCTTTATCTGTATTACTGCATTTTATCTTACTTTTGAAATAGTAATTTGTCAAGCATGAAAATTTATGCCCTTGTCACAAAATCTGCGCCCCAGCAACATAATTTATACCATAGCCACATAATCTGCGCCCCAGCAACATAATTTATACCATAGCCACATAATCTGCGCCCCAACAACATAATTATCACGGCTCAAATAATTGCACGCATTCGTCTTATTTCTTGCGGAATATCCACAGCTTGCTTGCCACATAATTTAGCACGATCACAATCACGTTTACCACAACCTTGGCAAACATTTCCCCTGATATCAGCCCTGCGATTCCTACTGAGACAAAAATAGCATCAATCGCTATGGCATCAATGAATACCCACATCAGAATCATATCCACTAATCCCGTCGCCAGTCTTGCTAAAAAGAAGCTGCTCATTTCGGTAACAACAACTTTTCCCCGCCAGGATTTGCTCTCAAATACAAACAATTTATTTGTTACAAAGGCAAACAATACAGACGCAATCCATGCAATGATATTAGAAATCAGGTAATAGACACCCAGTACATCGGAGCATAAGAAATATGCCACTATATTTACCAGTGTCGTTAACACACCAAAAATGATATATGCAATTGGTTCTTTGTAGGCTCCAAGTAATTCCTTAAATTTTTTCATTATAAACTAGTCCCTCGCTGGTAAAAACGTCCTTCTGACACTTGCAAGTTCGCAAGCGAACTTGAGATTTGATGCGTCTGACGACGCAATTTCCTATAA
>CAYMYV010000257.1:0-2352 GCA_964394775.1 uncultured Lachnobacterium sp.
GGTGCGGGATGGCAAGCTTCGTTTTGTAATGCAAAAAGGCATTGGAAATGTGGTTGAATTTACTCCTGGCGTATACGCAAAGGCGATTGAAGAAGAGGCTGCCCGCGAAGTTATTATGAAACTGTAATTAAAATTGCTTAACCAAATAAAGGGGGCTGTAGCAAATCCCCTTGGTTTTTGCAATGCTTGGTTCTTCTATAGAATAACAATCGGATGTGTATAATCGTTAAATGGTGGCTGTTGTTTTTTAACGACCAACATTTGATTGTATATAGAAGAGGTATAGACATCCTTTTCAAAGATGGAATAGGCTTTTGGTGATAAAATGGAAGCGGCGTCGGCTACTTTGGTAATAAGTGGTGCGCTTGCTTCCTTCTTTATTTCACTGAGCAAAGGAGAGGCGCTCTTACGGAAGCCTAAGACCCGAAGATACGGAGCATAACCGAGGCGCTTTCCGGCGGTGTAGTCGGATTGCTTAATGTCTAATAAAATATGCAGTAACACGCGGCTGATTCTTGCATACGTCATATCCTTGGAGTTAAGCAATTGGCAGAAGGACTCATAATCTGTATATTCATTCAGATGGTTTTGAATCTTGTTAGATAAATCTTCGCTGCAATCCGCATAATCTGCATATCCCGTTTGAGACATGGACAGAAGCTTATAACCAAGAATTTCGGATATGTCATTCGGTTTTATAAGTGCCTTATCCATACTGCAGTTTTGCAAAATAGAGTACGATGCTGTTGGAAGGGCAGCACGAAGGGAATGTTCTCCGCTGCTTGTAAGAATTGTTTTTCGAATTGCGGTAGCAGATGGAAGTTCAATATTAATATTTTCGCTATAATAGGAACCGCCTTTTCTTGGAATTAGTACAGGTGTAATATTACGTGGTAAGGCTTTCAGGTATTCTAATGCAAGAATGTTATTTGGCAGTTCTAAGAGAGGCTCTGTGATTTCCTGACTGCAAAGTACATTATATTTTAGTGCAGCTGTATATTTTATGGCAAATTTTCTTGCAGCAGGAAAAGACAAGCCTTCAGCCAGTTTATGGGTTAATACTTCTTTATAAATAGGAGGTTCATGTTTTAGAACCTTGGCAATCCCAATCATATACTCAAGCTTATCACTTTCAGCACCAAAACCAAGGTGTGTTACAACACCAGTGTTTTTAAGGAGATTTACGCCGCCTTGAGCAAAGTATTCCGCAGAGGCAGTTGCCCAGATGCTTGGAAGCTCTAAAACCAAGTCCACGCCACAGGACAAAGCCATGCGTGTACGGGAATATTTATCACAGAGAGCCGGAACACCACGCTGTAAGAAATTTCCGCTCATCGCAGCAATCACGTAATCAGCATTTGTTTGTTTCTTCAATTCTTCGATTTGATATTTGTGTCCATTATGAAATGGATTATATTCTGCAATAATTCCAACAACCTTCATATGTTCCTCCCGAGAATCTACTGTAAGGATATTGTAGCATAATTGTATATTTTTGAATACCTGCAAATTTTCCCTTGTATACACAAAAAATAGGGGGTATAATTATAGTAAATTGAAGAAGTCTCGGTTCGGGAAAGCCGAGGTTCTTTTTTGCGGTTAAAATATTTATTTCAAGAGGAGAAAATAATATGAACGTATTAGTAATTAACTGTGGTAGTTCATCACTTAAGTATCAGCTTATTAACTCTGATACAGAAGCAGTACTTGCAAAAGGTCTTTGTGAAAGAATTGGTATTGATGGACGTCTCGTATATCAGAAGACTGGTCTTGACAAAGAAATTACTGAAGCTGCTATGCCAACACATAAACAGGCTATTCAGCTTGTGTTAGATGCTTTGGTAAATGCAAACACCGGTGCAATTGCAGACCTTTCAGAAATCGATGCAGTTGGACATCGTGTTGTACATGGTGGTGAAAAATTTGCTACATCTACAGTGCTGACAGATGAAGTAATCGCTGCTATCGAAGAATGTAATGACCTTGCACCATTACATAACCCAGCAAACTTAATTGGTATCCGCGCATGTCAGGAGCTTATGCCAAACGTTCCTATGGTAGCAGTATTTGATACCGCTTTCCATCAGACAATGCCAGACGTAGCTTATATGTATGGTCTTCCATATGAATATTATGAGAAATACAGTGTTCGTCGTTATGGCTTCCATGGAACCAGCCACAGCTTCGTTTCAAAACGTGCGGCTGAAATCGTTGGAAAGAATTACGAAGACTTAAAGATTATTGTTTGCCACTTAGGAAACGGAGCAAGTATCTGTGCAGTTGATCATGGTAAATCTGTAGATACCTCTATGGGTCTTACTCCATTAGAAGGACTTATCATGGGAACACGTT
>CAYMYV010000258.1:0-2332 GCA_964394775.1 uncultured Lachnobacterium sp.
TTGCAATCAAAGAACCATACAATGTAGTAAGAAGAGCTACCGCCATCTGTGGTCCAATGGAATCCGGATCATTTAACTGTTTTAACATATTAACAAGACCAATCAGAGTACCAATCATACCCCATGCAGGGCCCTGTTCTGCCCATTTCTCCCAGAAGCCAATAACCTTTCCATGTCTTTCCTCTAAGCACGTAAGGTCTGTCTCAAGAATTCCTCTAACAAGTTCAGGGTCTGTACCATCAACAACCAGCATAATACCCTTCTTTAAGAATTCATCTTCGATATTATTAGCGGCTTCTTCCAATGCAAGAAGACCCTCTTTACGTCCAATATTCGATAAATCAATAATCTGTCGAATCACCTGACTCGGATCTACCACTTTATCCTGAAATGGCAAACGAATGGACTTAAAACCATTAATAAAGTCCGATAGCTTGTGCATTGTCATTACACTACTGATAGAACCACCAATTGTAATGAATACTGATGGTATATCAATGAAGTTTTCAAATGCAGCAAAGCCACCGCTGGAGAATATACCAAATACAACCATTACTGCGCCGAGAATTATACCTACTAGACTTCCAATATCCATGTTATACACCTTCCTATAACATATTTTTTCAAGTGGACATACTTTCACACAATATGTCATTCTACTTATATGATTTTACTAAATTTTCATCTACTTGTCTACTTTGTTTTGTCTAAAAAAAGCATTTTTTGTAAAAAAACCACAATATTTAGTTTAAAAAAGGGGGAGTGACAACAAATCACTCCCCCATCATTTATCTATTACTATCGTTTCAGGTTGATAAGCTCCTCTAACAACGTGTCAGAGGTTGTAATAACTCGTGAGTTTGCCTGGAAACCACGCTGTGTGATAATCATGTCTGTAAACTGTGCAGACAAATCAACGTTGGACATTTCCAATTCACCTGTAGAAATCGAACTACCGTCTGCGGTAATTTCAATACCAATACCATCAAACTCACCTGAGTTTAATGTAGTCTGATAACAGTTATCTCCAACCTTCTCAAGACCGGCAGCATTTGAAAACTGTGCTACAGCAATCTGACAAAGAACAACTGTGTTACCGTTATCATAAGAACCATATACTTTACCGCTTGTATCAACAGAAAGACCCGTCAAAGCACCAAGCTTCTTACCGGTACCCTCACCATCAATACCCTTTAACGCACCCATAGTAGAGGTTCCACCGTTATTTAAGTTCAAGCATGAAGAAAAGTCAATTTCAATGTCCTTAAAGTTACTTCCTTCATCGACACCATTAGAAAGGAACTGTGAAATGTTTAATACAACGGAATCATTTCCATCTCCGCCAACAGAGATAAACTTACCATCGTTTGTATCAAATACTAATACACATGCATCACCCTGTGTATCATCAATCAATCTTGTATATGCAGGCACAGATGCAACGCCGGTTTCACGTTCTACCCATTCTCCGGTTTCTGAACGCTCTACTACATTACCAGCTTCATTTAAGATTTCGCCGTCCTCATTTTTCACATACTGACAAACCAGCTGATCGTATGCGATAGTTGCAGGGTCTTCTCCCTCTGCTGTACCAGCTTCTACCATATCATTGTAAATCTCAAGGTAATCCTTACCTTCAGAATTCAAAATACTTGTTAATTCTACTGTATACTTACCATTGTCATTGGATACATCTCCGGTATTTAATGGTTTTACAGAGAATTTTGCAGTATATGAATAACCCAGATCATCATAAAAGCTCAATGTCATAGCATATCCATCGTCGCTTGTTACATTGGAATCATTCTTATCCAGGATACCGGATACAGCGCCCAGCGTAGTTGCTTCCGGAGCAGATGTCTGATTTGCTGCAGACATAACCTGTAATGGAGATACCGTATCTTTTTTAATTGCTCCTGTAGCCGGGTCTACCTGCCAACCCATAAGTGTATAGCCTGTAGATGTCATACATAAGAAGCCGTTACCGTCTACATAATAAGAACCTGAACGTGTGAAGAATGTGTTTATTCCATCACTAACGATAAAGAAGTTTGTTGACTCACTGTCCGTTAATTTTAAGTCGAATGGATTACCAGTTGTTTCTGCTGCACCTGCAGTTGTAATACTGATTGAGGTTGCACCGGTAGAAACACCAAGACCAATCTGTTTTGCATTGATACCGCCAACGCCGGTTGCACCGTTACCGCCCGATGCAGATGATGTAGTCTGATACATAATTTCTGTAAATGTTACTCGTGAAGCCTTAAATGCTTCTGTGTTAACGTTTGCGATATTGTTACCGATAACGTCCATTCTTGTCTGATGTGTCTTA
>CAYMYV010000259.1:0-2300 GCA_964394775.1 uncultured Lachnobacterium sp.
CAATTTGCAGCAGATTTACAGTCTGTCCCCTTTGGCCACTCGGGAATCTACCCATATTAAGGAGTGAAATAGTCGGCTGTAAGGAAATGTGGGAGTCAAACCTGTTCGAACGAACATATTTCCCTGCAGACGAACATTTGCCTGCAAATGGCACCGAAAGAGCTTCACTCTTGAGGTGACTATTTTACACAAACAAATTCTCCTGACAAGGTTAGAGTATAGCATAACCCATCTAAATTCACAAGCAGAATTTTGTTTTTTATGATAATTATTTAACTTTAACCATATTCCGTTTACTTGTTTTCTAGAATATCCACTCCGCCAGTATCGCGTACAGTTCTCTCACATAATAAGTAGGGAACAGCCAAATCGCGGTATGTCCGGGATACGAACCCCAAACTAATCCATAATCCTCCGCAATCGCCCCTGCACGATAACAATGATAATCACTGGTGATAATTACTACCTTTTGAAACAAACCATTTTCCTCGATTAACTGTTTAGAGAATGCAATATTTTCTTCCGTAGATGTAGATTGGTCCTCTTTATAGATACGCGAAGGGTCTATCCCTTTTTCCACTAACCAGCGGTACATACACTCCGCCTCTGAGATAAGCTCATCCGCCCCTTGACCTCCGGATACCACACAATCCGCCTCCGGATTCTCCACCAGGTAATCATATGCCGCCTCTAAGCGCTCTAAGAGAGATAAGCTGGCACGTTCACCATATACACGGCACCCTAGCACGATTACAGTTGCATTATCCGTTGCAGGCTTTACTCCTGCTCCTATCATGCATCCTGTTTCTATCACTACCAGCGTTGCGATGATAATGGCTATCACACCAGCTGTTGCAATTGGGAGCTTCGCCTTGCGGTTTTTCCACATTTTTGCAATCCACTGATGCACCACCGGCAAAAACAACATATATCCCATAAGAAGTAGTGACAATAGAACCCCTGTTATATTTCCTATATTTAAAATCCCAAATCCAAAGAATGGAATTAGAAATAGAATCATGCAAACCGCTCCAAATACAAATCCCGTCACTCTTATTATCTGAAGCAATGTCTTATGACTGATTCTTGTTTTGAAATCCTTTGATTTTCCTTCTTCTTTATCTTTTTTTACTCGTGTGTTGTTGATTGACATATTCTTTCCCTTTGATGTTTGCGTCTATTATCCTTCACTTAATTTGTGTTCTTTGTTATGAATTCATTCTAACAAGCCAATTTTATTCCTTCAATAGGCTCAGCCCCAATTTAAGCGTCCCTTCGTCAAATCTTCCACTTTTCTTAATGTTTTTACAGAAACTTATAAAAAACTACTGCATTTGATGATTAAAAAAGATATATCCAGTGCCGAATTGATGACGAGGAATAATCTATTTAGCGTTCCATCCATCCGGCTTCATTGACTTATTACCGTAGTGTTGTTATAGTGATTATGTACGATGGCAGATGCAAAATCGACATCCTGTAGCTTTGCGTCCGATAAGGGACTCTGTCGCCGTACCAGCTGGTTTGATGGCAGAATTCTTGAGCCACACCGGTTAAAAAAAAGAAAAAGAGGAGATTTACGGTGGCAAAAATTGATATTACCGTACGTCCTTTCAGTGGCAAGGACGAGCTTGGCTATGTCTTCGGCGACATGGCCGGCAGCTTTGTAAACCTGTATGTAGACGCATATTTCCTGGTGTTTTGTACCTATGCACTGGGGATCAACGCAACCTGGATGGCAGGCTTATTCCTGGTGGCTCGCCTGTGGGATGCCATCAACGATCCCATCATCGGTTCTTTCCCGGATCGTTGGCATCTGAGCAAAGGCAAGGACAAGTTCACCCCCTGGATCAAGCTGTTTATGATCCCGCTGGCACTGTCCGGTGTGCTCTGCTTCAGCAAAGTCCCATTTGAAGGAATCCTGCTTCATGCCTATGTTGCCGTTGTTTACGTCCTGTTCGGTATGAGCTACACCGGTACCTCCATGCCCTTCGGCGCAATGGCAAACGTTGTTACCGTTGAACCCGTCCAGCGTTCCAAGCTGTCCCGCGCTCGCTCCATTGGCGGTGCTCTGGTGGGCATTGCCACAGGCATCGTTCCTGTGATCTGCTACAAAGATAACCAGATCCTGCCCGAGCGTTTCACCCTACTGGCTGTGATTTTTGGCATCTGCTCCATTACCTGCTATCTCTTGCTGTGTACCATGACCAAAGAGCGTGTCCGCGAAGAAAAGGTCGAGGGGCAAAAGTTTGAGTTTAAGAAGGTTCTGAAGATGGCTCTGAAGAACCGACCCCTGATCG
>CAYMYV010000260.1:0-2277 GCA_964394775.1 uncultured Lachnobacterium sp.
CAGGACAGGATGGTCTTGGAGGTGAAGAATAGTGGCAAAGAAAAAACAGATGGATGGACCGAGTGGGCCAGCCCCTTGGATGGCAACCTTTTCGGATCTTATGAATTTGCTTCTGTGTTTCTTCGTGTTGCTGTTCTCTATGTCAACTGTAAATGAGGAGAAATTCCTAATGGTAATTGCTTCGCTGCAATCCAGTATCAGTATTTTCCAACAAGGAAGTCAAAGTATTGGAGAGGGTGATTTGGTAGGAGCCGGAATTCGTCAGCTGGAATTTCTGGATTCTTATTATAATGAGCTTGCAAATTCACAAAACGATAATGATAACAAAGGCAATGAAGGGGATTTGAAAGAACAGCTCGGACAGGCAGGACTGCAAGAATCGGAAGGCATGGCAGAAAATATACAGAATGCAGTAGATGAGCTTGGCATCAGCAATGAGGTTGAGATTACTTTTGATGAGCAGTATGTAATGCTCAATCTTAGCGGGGGTATTCTTTTTGAATCGGGTCGAGCGGATATTTTACCGGAAGCGGAGGCAATTATTGATAAAATTGCAATTGTTTTAAAACAGTACGACAAGAATATCATCGAGGTAGAGGGTCATACGGATAACGTCCCTATGACATCCGGCCGCTACGAGGATAACGATGTCCTATCTATGTATCGTGCATTAGCAGTTGCGGATTACATTCGTGAAGTTACTGATTTGAATCCGGCATATATTAAGTCTTCAGGAAGAGGCGAATATGTACCGATTGCAGATAATAGTACAGCAGAGGGCAGAGCAAGAAACCGAAGAGTTGTCATCAAAATATATAACTCATATAGTTCACATATCGAAGAATAAGAGGGGATTTTCATTATGAAGAAGAATTTAATGTCAGTAATTATTTTGGCATTGTTAGTAGTCAACCTTGTCATGACATCAGTACTTATGTTTACAATTTATCCACAGTCACAGAAAGCAAATCAGTTGATTACCGCTGTATGTAATGCAATTCAGTTGGATATCAACAACGGTGCTGCTACAGGCCTGGGTAATCTTCCAATTGATCAGATTACCACATTTCAGGTGAGCAGTGGTTCAGATATGACTATCAACCTTTCAGGTGGCGGCTTTGCATTGATTCAGGTTTCACTATCTGTTAATAACAAGAGTGATACCTATAAGGAAAGCCAGACAACCGTGCTTTCAGACCAGGAAGCAATTATCAAAGACGCAATTAATAACATTGTTCGTCAGTATACCAAGGAAGAATTCCTGCAGAATAACGAAGCTGTAAAGAAGGAAATCTTAAAGAGTCTTCAGCAGACGTTTGGCGCAGATTACATAGTTGGAGTTACATTCCCTGAGCAGAAGGT
Source organism: uncultured Lachnobacterium sp. (assembly GCA_964394775.1). Lineage (GTDB taxonomy): Bacteria > Bacillota > Clostridia > Lachnospirales > Lachnospiraceae > Roseburia. The sequence goes on from CAYMYV010000260.1 coordinate 1,363, forward strand.
AAGTGACTAATTTATAATTTGTATAAATTTGTTTTTATAGGTGGTGAATAAAGAATGGGTGATGTTTTATCTCAGAACGAGATAGACAGTTTGCTAGCTGCACTAAGTAGTGGTGAGTTAGATGTTGATGAAATTAAAGAGAGTGGCGAGAAGCAGGTTAAGGATTACGATTTTGCACGTCCATCGAAGTTCTCGAAAGAACATCTTCGTACTTTAGAGATAATTTTTGAACACTATGGAAGACTTTTATCTACAAACCTTCCGGTATATCTTCGAAAGAATGTTCAAATAGCGGTAATGAATTCAGAAGCTGTTACATATCAGGAATTTACGAATGCGCTTTCCAATCCGGTGCTGTTGGGAATTGTTAATTTTGCACCGTTGCAAGGAAACATCATTATTGAAATGGCGACGAATCTTGGTTATACAATTGTGGATCGTATGCTTGGCGGCAAGGGCGAACCAATTGATAAGATTCGGGAATACTCAGAGATAGAGCTTCTTATCATTGAACGAGTCATGAATGTGTGTGTGAATTTACTGCATGACCCTTGGTTGAATGTGTTGGATATACAGCCTCGATTAGAACGTATTGAAACGAATTCACAGTATGCACAAATTATTTCACCAAGTGAGATGATTGCAATTATTACAATCAACGTCAAGATTGGGGATGTAGAAGGCCTTATGAATATTTGTCTTCCATTTCTTGTTTTGGAGGATGTAATTGATAAATTAAATACCAAATACTGGTATGCGAATATGCAACAGTATGATGAAACAAATTATGCTGATGCAATTGAAGCTTTAATTCGAAAAGCACAGATTCCGATAAAAGCGGTGCTAGGAAACAGTACCATTTCTGTTGGTGATTTTTCAATGCTTCAGGTTGGCGATATCATTCGCCTTGACAGG
>CAYMYV010000261.1:0-2251 GCA_964394775.1 uncultured Lachnobacterium sp.
GCAAACCAGAGCAGATATGGAACGATAAAGTATTCGCAGAATGGAATGTAATCATCGATATCCATATGGATTACGTGAAAATGAGTGGTTACTGTCTTTTCCAAAAAAGTAAACCATGCCAAATAGATTGGAAAATATAACAGCAGTAGCAGGTGCTTGTATTTATGATATAAATTTTGCATAAAGCTTTTAAATTCTGTCATGTACAAATAAAATCCTTTTCTGAATGATAGGCTGATTATAGCACTGTGTTTTTGGGATTACAACGTGATTTGTCTATTCTTAATCTTTTTCATAAAATCTTAAGATTTTTAAGTTTTATTCGTTTGACTTTTGTTCTAAGGATAGTATAATAGAACAATGGGTTTAGAAGTAAGGTAGTAAAAGAGGATATATGAATGAGTTTGAAAAAGAAATTAATTATTGTATTTAGTGCGGTGTTTTTGATAATAGTTACAGCGCTTGTTATTATGTATATGACCATTTCCTCATACTTTAGAAGTCATTTCTATGAGGGTACCACAATTAATGGAATTGATGTGTCTAAGTATACCGTTGAGGAAGCGGAAGAAGCCATACAGTCGCTGATTGAGAACTATGAATATGTGATTACAGGAAGAGGAGATGTTACTGCTACGATTTCCGGTGAAGAGATTGGTCTTGTAGTGGATTGGGACAATCTGATTGGAGAGTTTCAGGCTTCGCAGAATGGCTATGATTGGTTGAGTAAGCGGAAGAATCCGGATGTATATGAGGTTCCTATTGTAGTTGCATATGATGAAGGTATGCTTACGACAGTGATGGATGCGTTGACATTTTTTGCAGAAGAGAATCAGATTGCTCCAAGTGATGCGAGAATTTCAGACTATGACCCGGAAACAGGATACAGGGTTATCTCAGCCGTTCAGGGAAATACCATTGTAAAAGATGTTGTAGTGGAGACTATAAAAGAAGACATTTTAGATTTAAAGACAGAACTGAATCTGGAAAGTCTGGATTGCTATTTAAAACCTGAAATTGTGGATGAGACAGAGTTTCAAGCCATTGTTGATGAGTTAAATAAGGTGCTGTCAACGGTGATTACATATAATATTGGTGAAGCTGTTCACGTGCTGGATAAAACCTTGATTTATCCATGGATTTCGCTTGATGAGAATATGCAGGTGTGCATCAATGAAGAGGAAGTAGATGCATTCGTAAATGAGATGTATTCTTCTTATACCACATGCTATCGTGCAAAGAAATTAATGACCTCTTATGGACAGGAGGTAACGATTTCAAAAAGCTATTATGGCTGGAAGGTAGACAAAACCGCTGAGAAGGCGGCAATTTTGGATGAAATTCGAAATGGAGCGACAGTTACAAGAGATTTGCATTATTCGATGACTGCAAACAGTCATGAGGGAAATGATTTTGGTAATTCTTATGTGGAGATTAATTTAACCGCTCAGCACATTTTCTTATATGTGGATGGGGAATTAATCGTTGAAAGCGACTTCGTATCGGGAGACCTGGCAACAGGAAATCCTACGGTTACGGGTGCATTTTCGCTTACCTATAAGAAGAAGGATGCCGTATTAAATGGTGATGATTATTCCACACCGGTAACCTACTGGATGCCTTTCTTTGGGGATTATGGAATGCATGATGCTACATGGCGTTCTACCTTTGGTGCAAGCATCTACAAACGAGATGGTTCTCATGGTTGTGTAAACCTGCCAAAGAAGGTAGCAAAGGTTATTTTTGAAAATATTGATAAGGGCTTCCCGGTATTGGTGTATGAGCTTGCGGGTACAGAATCGGAAAAGGGAATTGCTCAGGATCAGGCATATGTAGTAATCGATGCGATTGACGCAATTGGCGAGGTGACATTATCTTCCGGAGGTGCAATCCTTAGTGCGCGCAATCAGTATGATGCGTTATCAGACATGGCAAAGGGATATGTGACAAACTACAAAAGCCTTAAGGCTGCAGAAGCTGCCTATGAATTGCTTGGCGGAGAGTATGTGTTTGAAGATGTAATTCCAAATACGGAAGCTTCAGGCACGGATGTGACGATTCCATAAGAATTAGATAATGTGGAAGCGATAGAATCATTATAAGATACAAAAGGGGCTGTTGCCGGATGCAAAAATTGCATTGGGCGCAGCCCTATCTCTATGCCGGCACAAGGGGATTTGCTACTTCAATGAACAAAATATTGAATTTCTAAGAAGTGTATTCTTACTGTTGTCTATAATTCGATGTCTTC
>CAYMYV010000262.1:0-2229 GCA_964394775.1 uncultured Lachnobacterium sp.
GTAATGAATGCAATTGATAGTAAATATGATTCATGGGGAGACTTTGAATTAGTGGATGAATTGAGCAGGATTGGTAATGTGGCAGTTCCAAATGCAATTGATGAAATCAGAAATGCTCCTGTATTACATAATACAGTATGTGAAGTTGACGAAATGGAGAACGTTGTGAAAGCGTTTCTTTCAATCTAATATTTGTTATTTTTATTTCTCAATAACAAACGCCTCGAGAATACCTCGGGGCGTTTGGTTTGTTTGTTTTAAAATCATTATAAAAGGGTATTTGGCTCTACAATTTTTATGATTTCAATTACAAAATTAATAATACCAAATGGATAGCATATTGGGAAATGGAAGGCTTTGTTCTCAAAGGAAATAAGCGAATCATTTTGCGATTCTAAAATCCCAAGGGTTAGCTCGTTGGCATAATCATTAGAAGCATTTACAATGAAAAGACCATTGTGTAAATTGATAAAGTCCTCTAATGAAGCACTAACAAATTCATTATACTCTGTATTAGCCTCGTTGGTATAGCGCTCTGCAAATGTAAGAGCAGTCGGCTCATCCATAGATAGATATGTGTTTACCTCATAGTTTCCGTGGATAGACTGTTTTACACAGCATTCCGTTGGGAATTCATGGCAAGGATTTGGTGGAAGAACCGTAAAATCATCCCCAATAAAACGTATTAAATTATTAAATAACAATTCCAGATAGGTCTTGCTAAAAACAGACAATGAAGATTCTAAGAGCAATGAGAAATCTTCAATTAAACATTGGATTTCATCTTTATTTTCTTTGTTCAGTTCCAGCTCCAGAAATTCATTTTGTGAACGATAATCAGCAAGGATATTAGAGAATTCTTTATAGGAGAAAACGCCATTATCAATTAAAATCTGCCCTAATCTCACGAAGGATGGACATTCTGCATCTAATAGCTCAAGTACCTGATCCTGAGTTAAAAATCCATTTGCGATGGCTAATTCGCTAAATTTCTGACCTCGTTCATTTTGTAACTCTGTTATGTATTCAACTTCTTCAGAAGACATGTAACCGGAATAAAGCGCCAACATACCAACACGAACACATTCTTGATTTTGACGTTGCAATGCAGGAAGTAATTGTTCCTTGTTTACATATCCCTTAGAAAATAAGTAGTTACCAAAAAATTGATTGTACATATGGTTATCCTCTATAGATATTTGTTAAGAGCGTCGATAATATGTTCTTTTTCAAATGGTTTCTGTATGAAATCAGTAGCTCCGGCTTCAAGTGCACATTTAAGCTGTGCCAGCGTACCAACTGATGAAACAATAATGATGATTGCATCCTTGTCAAAAGACATAATTTCCTCAATGGCTATGTTGCCATCCTTCTTGGGCATAACGATATCCAGAAATACAAGATTTGGCTTGTTTTCTTTATAGATATCAATCGCAGACTGTCCGTCCGATGCCTCATAAACAGTAGGTTTACCAAGAGTAAAAATGATATCCTTAATCTGTTTGCGTGCCAAGATAGAATCATCACATATTAATATTTTACAATCGTTAATATTCATTATTTTGCCCTCTTTTCGTGAATATAAAAATATTTTACACCTAAAAAAGAACCAAAGCAATGGATAACACCAAAAAAGTGTGCTATAATTCAAGAAAAAATTTAAGAAAGGTTTTTGATAATGGATTCTATAAATACGATGTTGATAATAGATATAGTTATAGTTGCGTTAGGAATATATCTGTTCTTCTTATCCCTTCGCATGAGAAAAAATAAGAAGGTTGAGAAATTTATTATTGCTGAGGAATTATTAAGGCAATGCAAAGCAGAAGAGCAGCTTGCAGAGTACTTATCGCTTCCACTAATGATATTTTCTATTATTATGATGGTTGGCGGAGCACTTATGGTAGTGCATGAGACACTTTATGATTTTGGATATTGGTATTATCTTGTGGCTGGAGCTGTTTTGGTTTCATTTTTGCTTTTTTATAAAAAATTAATGGCTGCAAAGGATAAATACTGTTAATTTTTGTAAAATTTTGATTGACAAAACTTTGACGTAGTGTATGATATAATAGACGGAAAAGTTGGTTCCATTTTTATATAAAATGACCCAGTAAATATCAATGAACATTAGAAAGAAAGAGGTAAATCATATGTCAAAAATCGATTTAACTAAGTATGGTATTAATGGAAGTACTGAAATCGTATACAATCCTTCATACGAAGTAT
>CAYMYV010000263.1:0-2224 GCA_964394775.1 uncultured Lachnobacterium sp.
CACCGTAAGAGTGCGCGTATTGTCGGCGATACCATGGGTAAATATCACCCACACGGTGATTCTTCCATTTATGAAGCTTTGGTCGTTATGGCGCAGGACTTCAAGAAAGGATTACCACTGATTGATGGACATGGTAACTTCGGTTCCATCGAAGGGGATGGAGCCGCTGCTATGCGTTATACCGAGGCGCGTCTTCAGAAGGTAACACAGGAGGCTTACCTTGCAGATTTAGACAAGGATGTCGTAGATTTTGGACCAAACTTTGACGAAACCGAAAAAGAACCATTAGTTCTTCCGGTTAAGGTGCCAAACCTTCTGATTAATGGCGCAGAAGGTATTGCAGTAGGTATGGCAACCAGTATTCCACCTCACAACTTCGGGGAAGTGATTGATGGTGTCATTGCCTATATGAAGAATCCGGATATTACTACAGAAGAAATGATGCAGTATATTAAGGGACCGGATTTCCCAACAGGTGGTATTGTAGCCAACAAGGATGAGCTTTTATCTGTGTATGAGACAGGCATGGGTAAAATCAAAATCCGTGGGAAAGTCGAGGTAGAAAAACAAAAGGGTGGCAAAGAAAACTTAGTCATTACCGAGATTCCGTACACCATGATTGGTGCAAATATTGGTAAATTTCTGCTAGATGTATATAGCCTGGTAGAAACTAAGAAAACGAGTGATATCGTAGATATTTCCAACCAGTCCTCCAAGGAAGGAATTCGAATCGTATTAGAGTTAAAGAAGGGTGCGAATATAGACGCGCTTACAAACCTTCTTTACAAGAAAACCAAGCTGGAGGATACCTTTGGTGTGAATATGCTGGCAGTAGCAGATGGCAGACCGGAAACCATGGGTCTTATCCCAGTCATTCGTCATCATGTGAACTTCCAGTATGAAATTGCTACAAGAAAATACAAAACACTGCTTGCGAAGGAATTGGATAAGAAGGAAATCCAGGAGGGCTTAATTGAGGCATGCAATGTCATTGACCTGATTATCGAAATCCTTCGTGGTTGTACCAATAGAAAGGATGCAGAAAAATGCCTTACCACAGGTGACATTTCCAATATCAGGCTCAAATCCAAAGAGTCTGAAAGGATGGCCAAGCAGTTACGCTTTACCGAACGTCAGGCAAATGCGATTCTGGAAATGCGTCTGTATAAGTTAATTGGTCTGGAAATCGACGCGCTGATGAAGGACCATAACGAAACCTTGGAAAAGATTGCTCTTTACGAGGATTTATTATCACATCGTTCTTCTATGGCGAAGATGATTATGAAGGAACTTACCGCATTCAAGAAAGAATACGATAAGCCTCGTAAGACGGTAATTGATAACCTTGCAGAAGCAGTGGTAGAAGAAAAACCAATCGAAGAGAAGGATGTAGTATTCCTTATGGACCGCTTCGGATATGCGAAGACAATCGATGTTTCTATCTATGAGAGAAATAAGGAAGCTGCTGATTCGGAAAATCGTTATGTATTTACTTGTAAGAATACAGATAAGATATGCATTTTTACAAATACAGGCAATTTACATTTGATAAAAGTGTTGGATTTACCGGCAGGTCGATTAAAAGACAAGGGCAATCCAATCGACAATATGAGTAACTACGACAGTAAAACGGAAAATTATGTATATCTTGCGAGTCTCCGGTCTGTGGCTTCCGGCAAGATAGTATTCGGTACCAAACAGGGTATGGTAAAGCTTGTAGATGGTAGTGAGTTCGTAGTTGGTAAGAAGACCACAGCAGCAACCAAGCTGGCGGATGGAGATGAAGTATTAGCAGTACGCACATTAAAAGGCAATGAAACTATGGTAATGCGTTCCGGAAAAGAGGCATTCCTTCGTATCGAATGTGCAACTATTCCGGAAAAGAAGAAAACCGCCGTTGGTGTTCGTGGTATGAAGCTGGATAAGGGAGATGAGCTTAAGAATATCTATATCCTTGCAGATGGTGAGAATGAGATTCTTGAAGTGAAGGGCAAGGAGCTTTCGCTCAATCGTCTTCACATCGGTAACCGCGATACGAAGGGCGTGAAACGCTAACAATGCGAACAGAGTTCGCATGAGCGTTTGTGTAAAACTCAAACGCTGGATGTGCAGAAAACTGCACAGGAGGATGTATGTTAACTTACAAGGAAGCAAAGGAGTTTATTGAAGAATCAAAAAGCAGAGGCAGCGTGCTGGGACTTACCAGCATGCGCGCCCTTATGGA
>CAYMYV010000264.1:0-2178 GCA_964394775.1 uncultured Lachnobacterium sp.
TTCTATCACATAACTGCTATCACATAACTTCTATCACATAACTTCTATCACATAATTTCTATCACATAAATACTAACCAATAAATTGCAAGTGACATCTCCGCAAATAGAAGCTGCGTCATCTGCAATTACGAAAACCTTGAAAAGAAAGAAATGGACCTTGCTATATAGTGAATACACACCATTTAAGGAGCGTCGGTACTTAATGAGTGGCGATGCTAATCGACACGAATTTAGTATCCGCTACGCTTCTTAATGAGCGAAAACGTGTGTGCTTCTCAAAATATAGCAAGGTCCATTTCTTAATATTTAGAAAACCTAAGCTTTAATTACAAATGTAATACTCTCTCTTTAATTTCCTGTGTACGTCCCTGATTCCAGAACTGCGTTCCAATATATCCGCAGGTACGACGGGCAACACTCATTTTATCCTGATTGCGGTTGCCACAGTTTGGACATTCCCAAACAAGCTTTCCTGAGCCTTCTTCACTCACAATCTGGATTTCTCCATCATAGCCGCATTCCTGACAATAGTCGCTCTTGGTATTCAATTCTGCATACATAATGTTGTCATAGATGTACTGCATTACAGAAAGTACCGCTTCGATATTGTTCTGCATATTTGGAACTTCTACATAGCTGATAGCACCACCCGGGGATAATTCCTGGAACTGTGCTTCGAATTTCAATTTGTCAAAGGCATTCATATCTTCTGTTACATGAACATGATAGCTGTTTGTGATGTAGTTACGGTCTGTAACGCCTTCAATTCTACCAAATCTCTTCTGTAAGCATTTTGCAAATTTGTACGTAGTAGATTCCAATGGAGTTCCATAAAGGCTGAAGTCTATATTATTTTCTTCTTTCCACTTCTTACATGCTGCATTGAGCTTTCTCATAATCTCAAGTGCAAATGGTGTTCCAACCTCCGGTTCTGTGTGAGATACACCCTTCATGTAGCGTACACATTCACATAGACCTGCATAACCCAATGAAATTGTTGAATATCCGCCATATAATAATTTGTCTAATGTCTCGCCCTTTTTAAGTCTGGCAAGAGCACCATTTTGCCAAAGAATTGGAGCCACGTCAGAAGGTGTTCCAACAAGACGTTTATGTCTGCACATAAGTGCTCTGTAACAAAGCTCTAATCTTTCATCCATAATCTGCCAGAACTTCTCAATGTTTCCTTCTGAGGAGCAGGCGATATCTACAAGGTTTAATGTTACAACACCCTGGTTGAAACGGCCATAGTATTTTGGTTTATTTGTTTCTGGATCAATATATGGAGTTAAGAAGCTTCTGCAGCCCATACAGGTATAGCAATGTCCCTCTCCTTTTTTGTCTACCTTTAATTCTAACATCTTCTTCTCTGAGATGTAATCCGGAACCATACGCTTTGCTGTACACTGAGCAGCCAGCTTGGTTAATTCCCAATATTTAGAGCCTTCTGTGATGTTGTCCTCTTCTAATACATAGATAAGCTTAGGGAATGCCGGTGTAATAAATACGCCTTTTTCATTCTTAACACCCTGAATTCTCTGGTGAAGCATTTCTTCGATGATTGCTGCAAGGTCCGCCTTAGTCTGCTCATCCTTTGCTTCATTTAAATACATAAATACTGTGATGAATGGCGCCTGTCCGTTTGTTGTCATAAGAGTGATAACCTGATACTGAATCATCTGTACACCACGGTTAATCTCTTCCTTTACACGGATTTCTGCTACCTTGTTTACCATATCATCATTATATTCCAAATTGATTGCGTCGAATTCTTCACGCACCTGCTGACGGAATTTCTCACGGCTTACCTGTACAAATGGAGCAAGATGTGTCAGAGAAATACTCTGTCCGCCATACTGGTTACTTGCAATCTGCGCAATCGCCTGAGTTGCGATATTACAAGCAGTTGAGAAGCTCTTTGGCGGGTCAATCATGGTTTCACTGATTACAGTTCCATTCTGAAGCATATCCTCTAGGTTTACCAGACAACAGTTGTGCATATGCTGTGCAAAATAATCTGCATCATGGAAATGAATCAGGCCTTTTTCATGCGCTTCTACAATATCCTCCGGCAAAAGGAAACGCTTAGTAATATCCTTACTTACCTCACCAGCCATATAGTCACGCTGTACGCTGTTTACCGTTGGATTCTTATTAGAGTTTTCCTGCTTTACTT
>CAYMYV010000265.1:0-2165 GCA_964394775.1 uncultured Lachnobacterium sp.
TTAAACAATCCTATCTCACCTGTACGCTTCACATGAGGTGCACAGCAGGCACATATATCATAGCCCGCAATTTCCACGATGCGAACCGCTCCGTCAATTTCTCTTTTACTACGGTATTCTAACTGCGCTAACTCCTCCTTGGATGGGTAGCCTGTCTTAATCTGCACATTGGCAACAATTGCTTCATTTACTGCCCATTCCATTTCGCGAATCTGTTCTTCTGTCAATGCCCCATCAAAATCCATCGTTACAATCTGATTACTCAGATGAAAGCCCACATTATGGTAGCCGTATTTTCTATACGCGAACCCGGAAAACAAATGCTCGCCACTATGCTGCTGCATATTGAAAAAGCGATGCTTCCAGTCAATTTCTCCTGCTACGATTGCGCCTTCTGTAAGTGGCTCTGCCAAATAATGCGTGATAACGTCATCCTTAATCTGTACATCCAGTACTGCAATCCCATTGATTCTTCCCTTATCCGGTGTTTGTCCACCTTCCTCCGGGAAGAAGAGGGTCTGGTCTAAAATCACCGCATATCCCTTGTCGCTCTTCTTGCAGGATAATACGTTCGCTTCAAAATGTACCCCATATGCATCTATATCATATAATTTTTTTGTACTCATCTTTGTTTCCTTCCAAATATTTTTCTTACCATCTTCTAGTATAGCAATTCTTTTACAACTTTTCATCTATCTTTAAGATTTCTTAAGGTGTATTTTTATAAAGTTTGTGGTAGACTTTTTGTATAAGCTTGTTTACTAGCTAAAAAGCATTATATCAATGGGAGAGACATATGAAAAAATATCGTTATCTGATTTTGGGATTATCCGTTTTACTGATTATTGGTCTATGCATTCTGCTCGGAAAACCTGTTCTTGAATTTATGGTAGACCCAGACAAAATCACTGCACAGCTTCAAAGTCTTGGTATCTTGGGTCCAATCGTATTCATGCTTCTTAATATTGTTCAGGTACTCCTGGCCATCATTCCCGGAGGCCCATTTGAGGTTGCAGCTGGTGCACTTTGGGGACCTGTTTGGGGAACTATCATGTGCGACATCGCTATGAGTACTGGCGGTGTAGTAACCTTTCTGTTTGTTAAGAAATTTGGCATCAAATTCGTCGAGCTGTTTACGACTCGAGAAAACATCGAATCTGTCAAATTCTTGAAGGCGAACAAGAAGTCTACAACCCTTCTTTTCCTATTCTTCCTGTTACCGGGAACACCAAAGGATTTGATATGTTACGTGGTTGGACTTAGTAACATCAAACTCTCTACCTGGATTTGGATTAACCTCATAGGCCGCTTTCCGGCAATTCTCTTATCTGCATTAGGCGGAAGTGCACTAGGTGATAAGAAATATGGCATCGTAATCGCAGCAATTGCAATTATCGTTGTATTATATTTTATTGGCTCTTTTGTGTATAGCAAATTCAATAAAGACGACGAAAGTGCTGTTTCAGAGGATATCAAAAAAGCGTCATCAGACGCTTCAGACTGCTGACAAGATGTCAGCAGTTTTTTATTACTTCATCAGAAACTTCATAATGACATCATAGTTCTCTGGCTGATGAGGAAATGTACAATTCGAGCAGTCCTTGATTGTTTTCCCATTCACTTCTATATACATAGGATTACCAGGACAATGCTCCATGTGGTTCAACGGACAATAGCAAAACAGACAGTTAAAGTTTTCTAATCCTTTATGGCATGGAAAATATTCACATTCTCGGTTTTCATAAAAACGACTTGAGTTTTTCATGGAACTTACCTCGCAAACGCAACTTTTTCTTGATTATATCCCACGAAATCCCCCATTGCAACACAATGCAAACTATAAAAACGACCGGGAATTTCTTCCCGGTCGTTTTTATGTATTATCTATTCTTATTTGAATGGATTTTCTGTTGGATATGGAAGACTTGCTGGCTGGTTATAGTTTACATCTTCCATTGGAACATCTAAATATTTGAATACTTCAAATAAAGCTTTTCCGTAGTGACCGAAAGCAACTGCTCCATGATGTGGATAGTTCTTTTCGATTAATACATGACGATAGAAGCGTCCCATTTCTGGAATTGCGAATACACCGATTGCACCAAAGGAACGTGTTGCAACCGGAAGAACTTCACCCTGTGCTACATATGCACGAAGCTTGCAGT
>CAYMYV010000266.1:0-2163 GCA_964394775.1 uncultured Lachnobacterium sp.
ATATTTGATTCCTGACAGAAGCTATCGTAAACTACATTGCACTTCTTGGCTGGAGTCCTGAGGATAATCGCGAAATTTTTACATTAGAGGAACTTATCCGTGATTTCGATTATAGAAGAATCAGCAAATCCCCGGCGGTATTTGACTATGTGAAGCTAAAATGGATGAATGGCGAATACATCAAGGCTATGGATTTTGATGCATTCTATGAGATGGCTCTTCCATACATCAAAGAAGTAATTACCAGGGACTTAGACTTTAAGAAAATCGCTGCTATGGTAAAAACTCGTATCGAAGTATTCCCGGATATCAAGGAGCACGTTGATTTCTTTGAAGAGTTACCGGAATACGATGTTGAGATGTATACACACAAGAAGATGAAGACCAACGCAGAAACCTCTCTTGAAGTGTTACAGGACATGCTTCCAATCTTAGAAGCACAGGAAGATTATTCAAATGATGCGTTATACGCAACGCTTTGTAAATATGTAGAAGAAAAAGGCGTAAAGAACGGCTATGTGATGTGGCCAATCCGTACCGCCGTTTCCGGAAAACAGATGACTCCTGGTGGAGCAACTGAGCTTATGGAGATTCTTGGAAAAGAAGAGTCTATTGCACGTATTCGCAAAGGAATCGAATTATTATCTAAGTAAAATGAGTCTAAAAGTTATTTGCGGGGAAAACATACAGTTATGTTTTCCCTGTAATTGTCTTTTGTTTATTCTAAAAATGGAATTTCGAGGTACTTCATGGAATTTAACAAATCGCAAATTTCTGCTATCCGACATAAGGATGGACCGATGCTTGTCTTGGCAGGGCCGGGCTCCGGCAAGACTGCAACCCTGGTAGAACGAACTAAAAACTTAATATTATCATATGGGGTAAGGCCTTCTAACATTCTGGTGGTTACCTTTACAAAGGCTGCTGCAAATGAGATGAAGCAACGCTTTGAGAGGGAGATAAGCAGCTCGCAAGCTGTGGGTAAACGCGGCATAGGCGACTTTTTTTATGGTAACAATGGTGGAAGAGTTACGTTTGGTACGTTTCACGCCATCTTTTTTACGGTGCTGAAGATGGCTTATCATTTTGAAAGCAGCAACATCATTACTGATGAGGTAAAGCATCAGACAATACGTGAGAGGATACATCACTATGGACTGGAATATCGCGATGAAAATGAATTGATTAGTGGTATTTTGGGTGAAATTAGTATGATTAAGAATTCACGTATTCCACTAGAGCATTTTTATTCGACACAATGTGGCGAAGAAATATTTCGTAGGATTTACAAGGAATATGATGAATTTCTAAGAAAGCACAAGCTGATTGATTTTGACGATATGCTAACCATGACCTATGAGCTTTTCAAGGAAAGACCGGATATTCTGGCGGCATGGCAGAGGAAGTATCAGTACATATTGGTGGATGAATTTCAGGATATCAATCAGATACAGTATGATATTGTTCGTATGCTGGCTTTTCCGGAAAACAATCTGTTCATGGTGGGAGATGATGACCAGTCTATCTATCGTTTTCGAGGCTCGAAACCAGAGATTATGCTACATATCCCAATAGATTATCCGGATGTAAAACAGATTCAGTTAGATACCAATTATCGCTGTCAGGAGGCAATTGTTGACGCCTCTTTAAAATTGATTTCTCATAATGCAGAGCGTTTTCCAAAGAAAATTACGTCTGCGCGTTCTATGGAACAGAAAGTGGCATTTCAGCAATTTGAGAGTCAGCGGGATGAGATACTATATATTATCAGGAAAATCGATGAGCAACTTGGAGAAGGCTATCATTTATCGGATATCGCCATACTTTTCCGCACCAATACACAGCCGAGACTTCTGATGGAACAGCTGATGGCATACAACGTGGATTTTAAGACGCGAGACCAGATTCCAAATCTCTATGACCACTGGATTGCACGGGATATTCGTACCTATATGAATATAGCGCGTGGAAGCAGACAGCGTAAGGATTTTCTAATGATTATGAATAAGCCAAAGCGTTATATCAGTCGTGATTCTCTCTGTGAGAGTCAGGTGGCTTTTGACGAGTGGGAGAAGATGTTTGATGAACAGCCATGGGTGGCAGAACGCATCGAGAAGCTGCATTATGATATCAAAATGCTAGAGAAGATGAGCCCTTATGCGG
>CAYMYV010000267.1:0-2163 GCA_964394775.1 uncultured Lachnobacterium sp.
AATGTTTTCACCGATTGTTTTTCCTGTGACTGTCATACAGTCTGTATTAAGAAGTCCTGCATCTGCAAGCTGCTTCATAACAGCATATACGCCACCTGCTTCATTCAAATCTTCCATATATGTAGGGCCGGCCGGTGCCAAGTGACACAGGTTTGGTGTCTTTTCGCTGATTGGATTCGCGTATTCTATATCAAAATCAAATCCAATTTCATGTGCAATTGCCGGCAAATGAAGCATTGAGTTTGTTGAGCAGCCTAATGCCATATCTACAGTCAATGCATTGATAATAGACTCTTTTGTCATAATATCTCTTGGACGAATATTCTTATTGTATAACTCCATAACTGCCATACCTGCATGCTTTGCAAGACGAATGCGGTCAGAATAAACTGCCGGAATCGTTCCATTTCCGCCAAGTCCCATGCCAAGAGCTTCTGTTAAACAGTTCATAGAGTTCGCTGTGTACATACCTGAGCAAGAGCCACAGGTCGGACATGCTTTCTCTTCATATTCTCTTACATCCTCTTCGGTCATTGTTCCGGCTGCATAAGAGCCTACTGCTTCGAACATGGAAGAAAGACTAGTTTTACAGCCTTTTACTTTTCCTGCAAGCATCGGTCCACCGGATACAAATACTGTTGGAACATTGATTCTTGCTGCCGCCATAAGGAGTCCCGGTACGTTTTTATCGCAGTTTGGAACCATAACAAGTGCATCAAACTGATGAGCTAATGCCATACATTCGGTGGAATCTGCGATTAAGTCTCTTGTTACAAGAGAATATTTCATTCCGATATGTCCCATTGCAATACCGTCACATACAGCAATTGCAGGGAAAACAACCGGTACGCCGCCTGCCTCAGCAACTCCGAGCTTTACGGCATTGACAATTTTATCCAGATTCATATGTCCAGGTACGATTTCGTTATAGGAGCTAACGATACCTACCATAGGCTTTTTCATTTCTTCTTCTGTAAATCCTAAAGCGTTAAACAGGCTTCGATGTGGTGCCTGCTGCATTCCTACTTTTACGTTATCACTTCTCATGATTTTCCCTCTTTTCTTAATTTGTTCATTCAATCCCACGTCTGTAGGTATAACTTAAGAAATATTTTACAATGTTTAAACGCGTTCTGCAATAAGACTTCCCATTTCTTTTGTACCGACTTTTGTAATTCCATCTGTGCTTTCGCCATTCTGTGGCATAATATCACCGGTACGATACCCTTCTTTTAGCACCTGCTTTACCGCTGCATCTACTGCATCTGCTTCTTTATCCAAGTCAAAGCTGTAACGAAGCATCATGGATGCACTAAGAATGGTTGCAATTGGATTTGCAATTCCAAGTCCTGCAATATCCGGTGCGGAGCCGCCGCTTGGTTCATACAGACCAAATTTGGTATCGTTCAAGCTTGCGGATGACAGCATTCCGATGGAACCTGTTACCATGCTGGCTTCGTCAGATAAAATATCACCGAACATATTCTCTGTAAGAATTACGTCAAACTGTGCCGGATTCTTCACAAGCTGCATTGCACAGTTATCGACTAACATATGCTCATATGTAACCTCCGGATAGTCCTTAGCCACTTCTTCTACAACCTTTCTCCAAAGTCTGGAAGAATCTAATACATTGGCCTTATCAACAGACGTAACTTTTTTTCTACGCTTCATCGCAATATCAAAGCCACGAACTGCAATGCGGCGAATCTCTTCCTCTGTGTAGGTAAGAGAATCACATGCTGTCATTACACCATCTACCTCTTTGGTATATCTATCACCAAAATACAGACCACCTGTCAACTCTCTCATAATCATCATATCAAAGCCATCGCCGATAATGTCATCACGTAGTGGACAGGCTGCTTTTAATTCTTCATATAAATATGCAGGTCTTAGGTTTGCAAACAAATTGAGTGCTTTTCTAATCTTAAGCAAACCTGCTTCCGGTCTTAAATTTGGTGGAAGCTTATACCATGGTGATGTTGATGTATTACCACCAATGGAGCCCATCAGTACTGCATCACTTGCTTTTGCAGCCTCGATTGCTTCATCTGTAAGAGGTACACCTGTTGCATCAATGGAGCAGCCGCCCATTAAGATATCTGTATATTCAAATGTGTGACCATATTTTACTCCAACGGCATCTAACACCTTCTGTGC
>CAYMYV010000268.1:0-2150 GCA_964394775.1 uncultured Lachnobacterium sp.
ATTTGTGCAATTTGCCAATTTAAGTTTTAGAAAGCACCTTTTGACACCCAAATCTTTATTAGAATAAAAGTTTGCTCTAAGAATAAAAAACAAACCACAATGCACATACTAAGTAAAAAATGGGAGGTATGGAAAATGAGAGCATATAAGATTGTTCTACTGGCAATATTATTGGTCGCATGCGGATTTTGTGCGTGGTATTGTTATTCTACCTTTAATGAACAACGTTCAATTGAAAAAGGGACATTAGTTTATGAAGAATATGCGGAAGAATGGAGAGGATAAATGCAGGAAATAGTATATATTAAGGCACCTGCAAGCTGCGTGGTTTATGATCGGAATATTACTCTAGGGGATATTATAAAGGTCGAATGCTCCAATGCAGGAATATGCCGTATGGTTAAGCAAATGAAGCTATATAGCTTTAATCATGAGCATTCAGAGGTTTTTTCTATACTTAAGGTGATTGAGCGAATTCATGAGGACTATCCGGGCCTGGAGATTGTAAACTGTGGGGAAACGGATTTTGTTGTAGAATATAAGAAAAGCACGGTAAAATCTTCTGTTTTTGAGAGAATCAAGCTTATTTTGGTTTCAATTGTTGTTTTTTTCGGTTCTGCTTTTACGATTATGGCTTTCCACAATGATATCGGAATTCAAGACGTATTTGCGCGTTTCTATGAACAGCTGATGGGAGAAGAAAAGCCAATGGTTACAGAACTGGAAATATCTTACAGCGTAGGTCTTGCAATAGGAATTATCGTCTTTTTTAATCATTTTAGTAAGAGGATGCTTACGAAGGACCCAACCCCGATTGAGGTTGAAATGAAAAAATACGGCGAGGATATTACTACTACAAAAATTGCCCAGGCACAGGAGAAAGGACACGAGCAAGATGTTTCTTAAATCAATGATGCTGATAGGGCTGGGATTATGTGCCGGGTTAGGTGTTTCCGCAGGAACCTTTGCTTTTTTATTAGTCATCAAGGTGATTCCTCGAATGATTCAGAAAGCTAAGCTGGAGCATAAGGTGATATCGATTGAAAATACAGTGGTCAAGGGAATTCTATTTGGAACGGTTCTGTCCTTGTTTACATGGAGAAAACGTCTGCTTTTTGCAATTTTTGGGAGAGCCATGCTTACCATTTATGGATTGTGTGCAGGAATCTTTGCAGGATGTATTGCAGTTGCTCTCGCGGAAATTCTGGATACTTTTCCAATCTTTTTTAGAAGGTTGAAGATAAGGGAAAGCTTTTGCAAGGAGCTCCTTTTTTCTATGGCAATAGGAAAAACGATAGGAAGCTTGTTTTATTTCTTGATGGGATATGCTATACTTTCCGTATAAGTTATTATAACGGAGGGACACACATGGTAATATCCATAGCAAGACAAAGTGTGATTATCAAATGCAACCAACAGACTTCTGTGTTGTTGGGAAACTATGAGTTTTATTATTTATCAGGCCTTTTTAAGAGGTTATTTAATCTGGATTTAAATAAAGACATGAAGCCGGAGGATATGCTTGCCGGAATTAAGGAGAGTCTGGATACGTTACAGCCAAAGGATGAGAAGGAAGCATATCTGATTAAGCTTGTGACAGTCTTTCGCCCATCCGAGGATTATGATGAGCAGATGAAGTCATTGTTTGAATGGGGAGCAACAGAGGAATATCTGTGGCAGGTAAATACACCGGTTTCATGGGTATAACTCTCCCAAAAATTGTGCATATTAAATTCCAGAAGAAGTGAAAGAATTTTCTAAAGGAAGGTATGTGCAATGAAAAATAATCAATTACCGCCACAGGAACAGAAACGTAATGATGAATATAACGAATATGTAAAGCAGGTGACTCCAACCCATAATACATGGTTCAATATGTTAAAGGCATTTTTGCTGGGTGGATTCATTTGTCTTATAGGACAGATTATAGTTAATGTCGGAATGAATAGCTTTGGCCTGGAACAAAAGGATGCATCGACATGGTGTAGCTTAATTCTGGTGCTATGCAGCGTACTATTAACCAGCTTTAATATCTATCCTTCTCTTGCAAACTGGGGTGGCGCAGGAGCGTTGGTTCCAATTACAGGCTTTGCCAATGGTGTATGTGCATCAGCGATTGAGTTTAAGCAGGAGGGTCAGGTCTTTGGTAT
>CAYMYV010000269.1:0-2142 GCA_964394775.1 uncultured Lachnobacterium sp.
CAACAACAATTGCCAACATTGGAGCAGGACTTTCACAGTTAGATAAAAAAGTCGTCATGTTAGACACTGACATGGGACTTCGAAATTTAGATGTTGTTATGGGTTTAGAGGACCAAATTAATTATAATCTTTTAGACCTGTTAGAGAATCGATGCAGACTGAATCAGGCGCTTATTCGTGACAAGAGATTTCCAAATCTATATCTGATTCCTGCATCTCTCAAAAGCATTACACTCGACCAATATCATCAGGCATTTGCCATATTAATGGAGCATCTGAAGACAGAATTTGATTATTGTCTCGTTGATTGTCCTGCCGGTATTGATCAGGGCTTTCGATTTGCAACCTCCGTTGCAGACCGGGCAATTATCCTTACAACACCTCATATTTCTGCGGTAAAGGATGCAAGCCGAGTCCTTCATCTGTTAAATGGGACAAGGATTCCTAAAATTGAGCTTGTAATTAACGAATACGATGAAAAATTAGTACGAAAAAGATATATGTTATCCAAGACTGATATTGGAGAGCTCTTTGATATCCCGGTTCTTGGGACAATCCCGCATGATACACGTGTGATTGTAAGTCAAAACAAAGGCATTCCCGTCGTAACCATGCGATCTAAGGCAACGCGTAGCTTTATGTACTTATCAAAACAAATGATAACAGATGAAGTATGTGTAGAAGGGGAGAGCATATATGATTTTTCATAAAAATGATTATTCGTCAATTGCAAAGGAACGTCTGAAAATAATGATGGAATCGGATTCCTTAGAATATTCAGCAAGCGATATCGCACAGCTGAAAAAAGAGATTTCAACACTGGTAAACAGGTATTTTGATCTTCCAGCGGATATGTTTGAAATTCGAATTACGTTAAAGCAAAACAAGAAAAGAGTATAGTATGTTAAAGCGATATAAACTAAAGAACTATCATTTTCAATTAATTTTATATGTTTGTATACTAACAATTATCGGAATAATGCTAATTGGCAGCGCACAGCCTTCTGTTCAAAACAAGCAGATATTTGGCTTTGTGGCAGGTTTTATTATTATGTTTGTTGTGTCACTCATTGACTACTCCTTTTTGCTAAAATTTCCATGGTTGTATTATTTAGCAATGATTGTACTTCTGGCATGGGTTTTAGTTGATGGTGAAACACATGGCGGTGCAACAAGATGGTTAATTCTTTTTGATATACAATTCCAACCATCCGAATTAGCCAAGCTGGCACTCATCGTTTTCTTTGCATATTTCTTTATGAAATATCAGGAAAATCTTAATACGGTTAGAATATTAGGCGCTTCGTTTATTCTGGCAGGAATACCACTGGTTATGATTATAAAGCAGCCGGACCTTTCTACAACAATTGTTACTGCAATTATTTTTGTTGTACTCTTGTTTATTGCGGGATTAAGTTATAAAATAATAGTACCGGTTCTTGCTGTAGCAATTCCATCTGTCATACTGTTGTTGTCTTATGTAGTACAGTTGGCGCAATCAACCGATGCAGATGTACCATATCAGTTGAATCGAATTCTTGCATGGCTGTACCCAACAGACCCACGTTTTTCACAGCTGGCAATTCAACAGCGAAATGCCATTATGGCGATTGGTTCTGGTCAGTTATGGGGTAAGGGTTTAAACAACTCCGTAGCAACCTCCTTGAAAAACGCTGATTATATCATCGAACCACAAACGGACTTTATTTTTGCCGTGGCTGGTGAAGAACTCGGCTTCGTTGGTTGTGCTGCTATAATAGTGTTATTGTTATTAATCGTAGTGGAATGTATTCATATTGGAAGCCATGCAAAGGATTTGGCCGGCAGGCTCATCTGTTGCGGAATGGCAGCACTGGTTGGTTTCCAAAGCTTCGTTAATATCTGTGTAAACACAGGATTAATGCCTAATACAGGTATTCCATTGCCTTTTGTAAGCTATGGATTAACATCAATTATATCCCTATTCATAGGAATGGGATTGGTTTTAAATGTTGGATTACAACCCAAAAAATATTAATAGAGAGGAGTCTATTTATGAATATCGGTCTTGTTGCGCATGATTCAAAAAAGAAATTAATGCAGAACTTTTGTATTGCATACAGAGGTATTTTGGCAAAAAATGAACTCTATGCAACCGGTACA
>CAYMYV010000270.1:0-2133 GCA_964394775.1 uncultured Lachnobacterium sp.
ATGGACTTCATGAACGAAAACCAGTCAGCTCACGGCGATAGAGAATGGGGCCACATGGTTTCCCGTATGCGTATCGAAAGAAAAGTTGTTGTTGGACATTGGAACGACGACACAGTAAAGATGCGTATCGGTTCTTGGATGCGTACAGCAGTTGGTATCATCGAAAGCAGCCACATTCGTGTAATGCGTGTAGCTGACAACATGAGAAACGTAGCTGTAACAGAAGGTGATAAGGTAGAAGCTCAGCTGAAATTCGGTTGGGAAATCGATGCTTATCCGGTAAATGAAATCGCGGAATCTGTAGATGCAGTTTCACAGGCTGATGTTGATACATTAGTAGAAGAATACTACAGCAAATACGACATCCTTTTAGAAGGAAGAGACCCGGAAGAATTCAAAAAACACGTTGCAGTTCAGGCTAAGATTGAGCTCGGTTTCGAACGTTTCTTAGAAGAAAAGAACTATCACGCAATCGTTACTCACTTCGGTGATTTAGGTGCATTACAGCAGTTACCGGGCCTTGCAATCCAAAGACTTATGGAAAAGGGCTATGGCTTCGGTGCAGAAGGTGACTGGAAGGTTGCTGCTATGGTTCGTCTTATGAAGATTATGGCAGACGGCGTTAAGGATGCAAAGGGTACATCTATGTTAGAAGACTACACATACAACCTTGTAAAAGGCAAAGAAGGTATCCTTCAGGCTCATATGCTTGAAATCTGCCCTAGCATAGCAGAAGGCCCAATCAGCATTAAGTGCCAGCCATTATCAATGGGTGACAGAGAAGATCCTGCAAGACTTGTATTTACTTCAAAAGAAGGAAAAGGTGTTGCTACATCTCTTATCGACCTTGGAAACCGCTTCCGTCTTATCATCAATGATGTTGATTGTAAGAAGGTGGAAAAACCAATGCCAAAGCTTCCGGTAGCTACTAACTTCTGGACTCCACAGCCAGACTTCTATACAGGCTGTGAAGCATGGATTCTGGCAGGTGGCGCTCATCATACAGCATTCTCTTACGACCTTACAGCAGAGCAGATGGGTGACTGGGCAGCAGCTATGGGTATTGAAGCTGTTTACATTGATAAGGACACAACAATCCGTAACTTCAAGAAAGACTTAATGTTAGGCGAAGTATTCTATCGTTAATAATATGCAAAGAAATACTAGGCTAGCAGAATTGCCAGCCAAGTATTTCTATATTGCATATATGGGATTTTGTCACTTGGTGACAAGAGTTCCGGAAAGGAGAAATAAAAATGTTAGAAGAACTTAAAAAAGCCGTTTACGAGGCAAATATGGACCTTCCAAAACATGGTCTTGTTACTTTTACATGGGGCAACGTAAGTGGTATTGATAGAGAAAAAGGACTTTTCGTTATCAAGCCAAGCGGCGTTGACTATGATAAGCTTACTCCGGACGATATGGTTGTTATGGACCTTGAAGGCAACAAGGTAGAGGGAAAATATAAACCATCTTCAGATACAGCAACCCATTTGGAAATCTACAAAGCATTTCCGGAGGTTGGTGGAGTAGTTCATACCCACTCATCCTATGCTACAAGCTGGGCGCAGGCTGGAAGAAGTATTCCATGCTATGGAACTACGCATGCTGACTATATGTATGGCGAAATTCCATGTGTAAGATGTCTTACAAAGGAAGAAATCGATGGTGCATATGAGGAAAATACAGGACACCTTATTGTGAATGAATTTAATCGTATGGGCAAAGACCCAATGGCAGTTCCGGCAGTTCTTTGCAAGAATCATGGACCGTTTGCTTGGGGTAAGGATGCGCATGAAGCAGTTCACAATGCAGTCGTTTTAGAAGAAGTGGCGAAAATGGCATACCGTGCAGAAACAATTAATCCACGTATTCAGCCGGCTCCACAGGAGTTACAGGATAAGCATTACTACAGAAAGCATGGAGCAAATGCTTATTACGGACAGAACTAGTTTTAGGCAAGAGGGCATTGCATTTTGTGTCCTCTTGTGGTAATACAAATATGAATAACCTAATTTAAGGAGGATATTACGATGAAATTTTTCGTAGATACAGCGAAAATTGAAGACATTAAGAAGGCAAATGAAATGGGAGTTATCTGTGGTGTAACAACTAACCCATCCCTTATCGCTA
>CAYMYV010000271.1:0-2082 GCA_964394775.1 uncultured Lachnobacterium sp.
ATAGCGCTTTACGCAGATTCAAAAGAAACTGTGCAAAAGCAGGTATTCAGCAGGAGATTCGTAAACGTGAACATTACGAAAAACCATCTGTAAAGCGCAAGAAAAAATCTGAAGCAGCTAGAAAGAGAAAATTCAACTAATAAGAATTTTAAAGGACTTCGCATATGCGAGGTCCTTTTTTTCCTTATAGGAAATTGCGTCGTCAGACGCATCAATTCCCAAGTTCGCTTGCGAACTTGCAAGCGTCAGAATGACGCTTTTTTGCTTTGGTAAGCTGGGGTAAACATTCCCGGTGAAAACGATATGACTGCGAGTCCCCGTGATGGGATAAATATATCTCCAAATATAAATGTCATAAAATAAATGTGGAATAGAATATAGATGTGCTTGAATACATATGTAATAGAATAAATATGAAATACAATAAGTGTACCATTCGATAAACTGAGGTTATACCTGCTACAAAATAATTTGATAGCCGGACAACTGTATAATCAATGGATAGTATGCTAAAATAGACCGATGTGCTTGAAGAAGCATTTTGATTTTTTATGTTTATGGAGATTAAGAATGAAAGAAGAAAGAAGTAGTTTTAGTGGAAGTATAGGATTTGTTTTGGCTGCGGCAGGAAGTGCGGTTGGTTTAGGAAACCTTTGGCGTTTTCCATATTTGGTTGCACAGTATGGTGGTGGAATCTTTATTTTTGTGTATTTGATTCTTGCACTTACCTTTGGCTTTTCGTTGCTTGTTCTTGAGATTGGGATTGGAAGAAAAACAAAATCCAGTGCGCTTCGTGCATTTCCTATGTTTCATAAGAGATTTGCGTTTGTTGGTTATCTTGCGACGTTGGTGCCGATTATTATTTTGCCATATTATTGTGTAATCGGTGGCTGGGTATTAAAGTATATCGTGGCATATTTGACAGGAGAGGGCTCTCTTGCGGCGGAGAGCAGTTATTTTGATGCCTATGTGGCACAGACAGAGGAGCCGTTGATTTATTTTGCAATATATCTTTTGATGACTACAGTTATAGTTTTGGCTGGTGTAAAGAAAGGCGTAGAGCGTGTTAGTAAAATGCTTATGCCGATATTAATCATACTTGCAGTTGCAATTGCGGTGTATGTTGCAACACTTCCGGGGGCATTTGAAGGGGTAAAATATTATATATTTCCTGATTTTAGTAAGTTCTCAATCAAAACCGTTTGTGCTGCCATGGGACAGCTGTTCTTTTCTATGAGTTTGGCAATGGGAATTATGATTTCTTATGGCTCTTATGTAAAAGATGATGTTAATATCATGAAATCGGTAAATCATATCGAGATTTTTGATACGGTAGTTGCACTTCTTAGCGGTCTTATGATTGTTCCGGCAGTATATGTGTTTGGTGGGGAAGAAGACCTAAAATCCAGTGGAGTAGGCTTGATGTTTAGTACCTTACCAAAGGTATTTGCAGATATGCCGTTTGGAAATGTGATTGGTTTTGTCTTCTTTGTACTGGTGTTTTTGGCGGCATTGACAAGCTCGATTTCGATATTAGAAGCAATTGTTTCCAATATTATAGATAAATATGAGATATCACGAACGAAAGCGGGTATCGGAGTTGCGATATTCTCTTTCTTTTTGGGAATTCCATCTGCATTAGGCTTTGGTGTTCTTGGAAATGTAAAACCGCTTGGAATGGATTTTTTGACCTTTTTTGATTATATCTCGAATAGTATTATTATGCCGATTGTGGCACTTGGTACCTGTATTCTCTTTGGATGGGTGATTGGAACAAAGGAGATTGAAGACGAGGTCACCAAGAATGGGGAAAGCTTCCCAAGAAGAAAAGTATTTCGTTTTATGATTCGCTATGCTGCGCCGGTTTTCCTTGTAATTATTTTGGTATTTTATTCATTAGCACAGTTTGGAATCATTTCTTACTAAAAAGGAGCATTAATGAAAAAGAAGTAGAAGGAATCCCAGAGCTGGTTGCCGGATTGTGCACGGAAGGGGAACTAAGCTGTGAGGAGACAGCAGATGGTTAGGTACAAAATTTGTTTTTGAATAAAAAACAACTTCCAATAACTTGTATATTATAGG
>CAYMYV010000272.1:0-2034 GCA_964394775.1 uncultured Lachnobacterium sp.
ATTCCTGCTTCATGTCTTCAGAAAAATTTACGATTAAGACAGATGGAATTCGATTTCCATTTGCAACCATTTTTTGAGCCTCCTGCTTTGCTTCTACTGCAGCATATTTCATAAAGACGCTATCAATAGAATCCAAAAAGCTCCACTCTTCCTGTGGCTTAGCAGCCATTTCTTCAAGCTCCGACAATTTGTATGCTTTTTCCAGCACGAAATGCTCTACCTTTGTACGAAGCAGAGATTTCATACAACCGAAGCACCCAAGCTTCTCACCAATATCCTCGCAAAGAGTACGAATATAAGTACCCTTAGAACAGGATACCACTATTTCAACCTCCGGAAGCCTGATATTAGTAATCTCAATATTGTGAATGGTTACTAAACGGGATTTTCGTTCAACAGTTATCCCTTTTCGAGCCAAATCACAAAGCTTTTGACCATTTACCTTAAGCGCAGAATACATCGGCGGGACCTGTTCATAGGCTCCCACAAAGGAAAGAATGGCTTTTCGCACCTCTTCCTCTGTCACCTGTACCTCCCTTGTGTCCAAAACTTCACCGGAAATATCCTGAGTATCTGTTTTTAATCCTAACAGAAGTACAGCTTTATATTCCTTATCCTTATCCGTCAAAAGATCACACACTTTGGTTGCTTTCCCCAAACATACAGGCAGCACGCCCTCCGCATCCGGATCGAGCGTGCCTGTATGACCTATTTTCTTTTGATGAAAAATACCTCTCATCTTAGCTACAACATCAAAGGATGTGAATCCTTTTTCTTTGTAAACATTTACGATTCCGTTAATCATAATACTTAATCGTTTTCCTTCTTTGTTACTTCGTCAATTTTCTTCGACATAGCAATACCATATTCAATCGACTGGTCTAACACAAATGTGATTTCCGGTGTATTTCGCAGATTAATGGATTTAGCAAGCTTTACACGAATAAAGCCTTCTGCACTGCGAAGTCCAGCCAGCGTATCCTTTTGTGATTTTTCATCACCAAGCACACTGATATATGCCTTTGCTGTTTTTAAATCCGGAGCTACTTCTACTGCAACAACACTTGTCATTGGATTTATACGTGGGTCTTTGATTTCCCCACGTATAATATTAGAAAGCTCACGCATAACCTCTTCGTTTACACGAATATTTTTAATGCTGTTTTTTCTCATTCTAAACCTTTCTATACACTACCTGCGTGTAGAGCTTGCATCATCACCACCAGAATTTAAGTGCAGCTTAAATTCCGTCGTAAGTAGCAACCCTTACTGCTACTTACGTGGTACCTCAACCATCTTATAAGCTTCTACAATATCGAACTCCTGAAGATCATTAAAGCCGTCAAATACAAGACCACATTCATAGCCTGTTCTAACTTCCTTAACATCATCCTTAAATCTCTTAAGTGATGCAAGGCTACCCTCAAATATCTGTGTACCCTCACGAGTAATACGAACCTTACATCCTCTTTCCAATGTACCATCAAGAACATAAGAGCCTGCAATGTTACCAACACCGGAAGCCTTGAAAATCTGACGAACCTCTGCATGACCGATTACCTTTTCTTCAAAGATTGGATCAAGCATGCCCTTCATAGCAGCCTCCACATCTTCGATAGCCTGGTAAATAACCTTGTAAAGCCTTACATCAACGCCTTCGCGCTCTGCTGTCGCTTTTGCCATTGGATCAATACGAATATTGAAACCGATAATAATTGCATTGGATGCAGTTGCAAGCGTAACGTCAGATTCATTAATCGCACCAACACCGCCATGGATAACCTTTACCACAACCTCTTCGTTAGAAAGCTTCATCAAGCTCTGTTTTACTGCCTCTACAGAACCCTGAACGTCAGCTTTAACAATCAGGTTCAATTCTTTCATATTACCAGACTGAATCTGTGAGAACAAATCATCCAGAGACATTCTTGCTTTTGTTTCTTCAAGCAATCTGTTCTTTTCTTCTGCAATATAGGTTTCAGCAAATGCTTTTGCTTCTTTTTCTGATGCTGTATTAACAAATGTCTCACCAGC
>CAYMYV010000273.1:0-2024 GCA_964394775.1 uncultured Lachnobacterium sp.
AATCAAAAAGCAGAGGCAGCGTGCTGGGACTTACCAGCATGCGCGCCCTTATGGAAGAGCTTGGAAATCCACAAAATACGATTCGTACAATTCATATTGCCGGAACCAATGGAAAAGGCTCTTTTGGCGCTTACCTTGCGTCTATCTGTAAGGAGGCAGGCTTTCAGGTGGGAAGATATTGCTCACCGGCAGTATTTGACCCATTGGAATGCTGGCAGTACGATGGACGAACGATTACAGAAGAGGAATATGCTGAGTGCTTGTCACAGGTAAAGATTGCCTGTGACATTGTGGTATCCCGCGGTATCGAGCCAACGGCATTTGAAATTGAGACTGCTTTGGCGTTTGTATATTTTGCGAAAATGCAGCCGGATGTATTGCTACTTGAGGTTGGAATGGGCGGAGAGACAGATGCCACCAATGTGGTTGACAATCCTTTTGCGTGTGTGTTTACCAAGATTAGCCGCGACCATATGCAGTTTTTAGGGGAAACCTTAGAAGAGATTGCTTCCGTTAAAGCGGGTATTATGAAGCCGGGTGCTTTTGTTTTCTGGGGAGAGCAGGAGCCGGAGGTAGAGCGTGTATTAGAGCGTAAGTTTGCTGAGGTTCTAGAAGAGGGCATGCGAATTGGCAGGGTGCCTGTGCTTGGAGATGTGTATTCCAGCCGTGTAAAGCTTATAAGTCAAAAGCCGGGAGAACTGCGGTTTTCCTACCTGGGTGTCAATTATATGACACGTATGGCAGGGCTGTATCAGATGCAAAATGCAGTACTTGCGATAGCAGTATTTGATGCGATATGGCCAAGACTGTTATTTGGTTTACAGGATGAGATGGAAATGTGGAGTGATAAGGACGCTCCAATCGCAGGCTGGATGGATATGGAATATGCCAGCCGGGCAGGTATTTTGAATGCGGTATGGCCGGGCAGATTTGAGGTGCTTGGAGAGAACCCACTGTTTATCATGGATGGTGCGCATAACGAAGACGCTGCTTATCAATTGGCTAAGACGGTAGAAAATAGTTTTACAAATCAGTCCCTTACCTATATAATAGGTGTGTTAGCGGATAAGGAGCATAAGAAAATGCTGGAAATCATGCTTCCGTATGCAAAGAAGGTATATACTATTACACCACAGAATGCCCGTGGTTTGGACGGTAAAGCTCTTGCAGAGGAAGTAGAAGCTGTTGCGACTGCCTTAGGCCGCGATGTGGAAGTGGAATACTGTGACAGCATAGAGGATGCGATAGAAAAAGCAAAAGCTTATGGCGTTGAAAAGAATACTCCTGTCTTAGCTTTTGGTTCGTTATCTTATTTGGGTCAGTTAAAGAAAGCTTAGTTTTTATATAGAGTTTGCGAAAGCAGGAAGTAAGATGTTTGACAAAGAAAAGATTAAAAAAGGCGTAGAGCTGATTCTGGAGGGAATTGGCGAGGATAAAAATAGAGAAGGCTTAATTGATACCCCGGATCGTATTGCAAGAATGTACGAAGAGATATTTGCAGGGATGTATCAATCCGCAGAAGAACCATTGTCTAAGACTTTTTCTGTGAGCAATCGTGAGATGGTAATAGAAAAAGATATTGTATTCTATTCGACCTGTGAACATCACTTTATGCCTTTTTATGGAAAAGCGCATGTGGCATATATTCCGAATGGAAAAGTGGTTGGTTTAAGTAAGCTGGCACGTACGGTTGAAGTATTCGCCAGACGTCCACAGCTTCAGGAACAGCTGACAGAACAGATTGCAGATGCTTTGATGGAATATTTACAGCCGGAAGGGGCAATAGTAATGATTGAAGCGGAGCATATGTGTATGACAATGCGTGGCGTGAAGAAGCCTGGCAGCAAGACAGTGACTTTTTCAATGAAGGGCGCATTTATAGACAATGAAGCTTTAGTAAACAGATTCCTGACGGCAGTCAGAATCTAAGTAATGGAGAGTTAATATGAGAATCGGAAAACACGATTTTGACACAAAAGAGCATACCTATGTAATGGGCATTCTGAATGTGACACCCGATTCAT
>CAYMYV010000274.1:0-2023 GCA_964394775.1 uncultured Lachnobacterium sp.
TTTGTAGATGCACCTTTTGACACCCGAATCCTATAAGGTAAGAATAAAAGAGTCGCCAAATCACCTTGACAACTCTTTATAAAAGCGAATCGTAAACTTCGCTCCACCTTCTTTTTTATTTTCTGCCTTTATCGTACCATTTTGGTTATTAATAATTCCACGCGCCAAGGCCAACCCTATTCCGAAGCTCTTATTGCCGGAGTTTTTCCCTTTATAAAATCGCTCAAAAATATGTGGCAAATCCTCTGGTGCAATCCCACACCCCGTATCTTCTATGATAATTTCCCGATAAATCGTATTTTCCCGGGCCGTCAATGCTACGCAGCCACCCTCCGGTGTATGCTCCATGCAGTTTTTTACTATATTTCCAATTGCCTCACTGGTCCAGTTTGCATCTCCCACAAACTGACCTGACGCCATTATTTTCAATTCCTGCCCATGCAGCTCCATCGGTATTAGAAGCGGAGCTACACTCTGGTCTATCAAAGCCCTCATGGACATCGCTTCCGTCTTCAGCTGTATCGTGCCCGCATCCAATTTGGATATTTTAAGCAGGGTCGTAATCAGCCAATCAATGCGTGATAATAACTCATATAGCTCTCTTATGGTCTTATGACGTTTCTCTTCTGTAATATCCGGTTCCGACAAAAAGGAAACCAAAAGATTAATCGATGTCAACGGCGTACGAATCTGATGTGAAATGTCCGCTATAGAATCTGCCAAATAAATCTTGTCATCCATCAGGTGTTGCTGTTGCTCTCGCAAACGAACCACCATCTTCTGCACTTCACTCTCTAAAATTGCAAGCTCCCCTTCCTCATATTTCTCAAAGGAGATAGGAACGTCTTCATGCAAAATATGGTCTATATCAGAGGACAGTTCTCGAATTCTCTTATATCTCTTATAGGTATTCACCAGATGAATACTTTCCAAAGCTATACATATTACCAATGTAAAGAATCCAAAGCTCTTATCCCATAAAAAAGCCCCAATGGTCGCAATTATGGTAATACCTGTCGCTATCAAATATTCATTTCGTACTTCTTTGTTTCGTAAAAAGTTCATAATATTAGTCAACCCTATACCCCAATCCTCGAATCGTTTTAATAATCTGTGGATTTTGTGGGTCATCCTCTATCTTTTCCCGCAAGCGTTTGATGTAAACCGTCAAAGTATTGTCGTTTACAAACTCGCCGGCTATATCCCATATCATTTCTAACAGCTGGGTTCGTGATAAAACCGCTCCACGATTGTTAATAAATGCTAGAAGCAATCGATATTCCAAAGCAGAAAGATACAACTCCTGCCCGTTTTTTTTCGCTGTTCCTTTTACCGTGTCTACCGATACATCACCCAGCTTTGTCACTGAGCCGGTGCTTCCCGTCAAGCGCAAAATATTTTTGATACGAGATACCAGCTCTCTTGGGCGAAATGGTTTTGCAATATAGTCGTCTGCGCCAAGGTTAAATCCTGTAACTGTGCTATACTCATCTCCGGAAGCCGTAAGAAAAATCACCGGTATTCCATAATCCGCCTTTACCGCAGAGCAAACCGAAAACCCATTTCCATCTGCCAGCGAAATATCCAAAAGCACCAAATCAAAATGTTCTTTTTCCAAAAGTTCCAACGCACCCTTCTGACCGTTGGAATACTTTACCTCAAACCCCTCATTGGTTAAGAATTCTGTTAAATTTTCTATAATACCTTTGTCATCTTCTACTAATAATATATTTATCATTATCCACCTATCATGTATTTACCCTACTTACCCATTGTAACCTATCATGCTCTGCATAGCAACACACAAATCTCCACATGTGAATCATTGTCAACTAGTACTGTCATGAATTCACGATGTTCACTATCATCCATTTTATCAAAAGAGAATCGTCAGACGCAATTTCCTATAAGGATTCGGGTGTCAAAAGGTGCTGTTACAAATTATGTTTGGCAAATTGCATAAATACCGTTTATTTTTCGACACGTATTTCAAACATAAGTTTTTCTAAGTGCTTTGACTAAA
>CAYMYV010000275.1:0-1991 GCA_964394775.1 uncultured Lachnobacterium sp.
CTTGCCGCTATGCTTTATGCATCACGTGACTTAGTTGGTGGTATCGAATGGTGCCTGGCTAACAAAGACGACGAAAACATTGCTAAAACAGCTGAAAAAGAAAAGAAAAACTTCGCCGGAACTGAAATCTCAGGCAAGAAGCTTGGTGTCATCGGTCTTGGAGCTATCGGTGTATTAGTTGCAAACGCTGCTACAAACCTTGGTATGGAAGTATACGGCTATGACCCATATATTTCTGTAAATGCAGCATGGAGCTTATCCGGTACTGTAAAACACATCAGTAACATTGACGATATTTACAGAGAATGTGATTTTATTTCTCTTCATGTTCCACTTTTGGATTCTACCAAGAAAATGGTAAACGCAGATGCTATTGCTAAGATGAAAGAGAATGCAGTAGTACTTAACTTTGCTCGTGACCTTCTTGTAGATGAAGAAGCTATGGTAGCAGCATTGGCAGAAGGCAAGGTAAAACAGTATGTAACAGACTTCGCTAACCCAACGGTTGTTGGAAAGAAGGGCTGTATCGTAACTCCACACCTTGGAGCTTCTACAGCAGAATCTGAAGATAACTGTGCAATCATGGCAGTTCGTGAGATTCGTGACTACTTAGAGAATGGTAACATCGTACATTCTGTAAACTACCCGGACTGCAGCATGGGCGCATGTACTACAGCCGGACGTATCGCAATTTTACATAAGAATGTAAAAGGTATGATTAGCCAGTATACCACGATACTTGGTGATGCAGATGTAAACGTATCTGATATGACTAATAAGGCAAAGGGTGACTTCGCATATTCATTACTTGATGTGGATTCTCCTGTTTCTGAAGATGTTCTTGCTAAATTAGAAGCAATTGAAGGCGTTTTACGTGTAAGAAAGATTAAATAAATTTTGAACTTGAATAACCTCCAAATTCGCAGTAGAATGTGCTATGTGTGATGGAAATCACATGATAAACATGTTACACATATGAGTTTGGAGGTTATTTTTTTATGACAGAAGAGTTGAAAGCTTATTTAAAAGGAGTTATCCCGGAAATTCTTGATTTCCTTGTGGATTTGATTTGGGTAGCAGTTATCCTTATCATAGGAGTGAAGCTTATTGGCATGTTTGTAAAATTCCTGAAAAGAGTAATGGAAAAGAGTAGGGTTGAGCCGGGTGTCAATACATTCTTAGCTTCCTTAGTAAAATATTCATTATATGCTATATTAGTGTTGATTGTTTTGTCACAGTTCGGTATCGCTGCAAGCTCAGTAGTCGCAGTGCTTGGTTCTGCAGGCCTTACAGTTGGTCTTGCCTTACAGGGAAGCTTATCAAACTTTGCAGGTGGCGTGCTAATCCTTCTCTTAAAGCCATTCGTAGTAGGTGATTATATCGTTGAAAGTGGTGGCGGTATGGAAGGTACGGTTAAGGAAATTACCATATTCTACACCAAATTAGCAACAGGTGATAACAGAGTTATTTTAGTGCCAAATGGAACGTTATCTAACAGCAGTATTATTAACGCATCTGCAATGGACAAACGCCGTATCGATATTGAGGTTGGTGTTGCATATAACAGTGACCTTGCAAAGGTAAAAGAGGTATTGTTAGATTTAATTATGAATGACGAAGCACGTCTTGAAAATGAAGCTGCAAATGTATTCGTATCTGTTCTTGGTGACAGCAGTATCACCATGGGAATTCGTCTATGGGTTAAGAGCAGTGATTATTGGACTGCAAAATGGCGTATTACCGAGAATGTGAAGCATGCATTGGATGCAAATGGCATTGTAATTCCATTACCACAGATGGATGTCAATCTCAAAAAATAATTTTGTAAAGATTCAACAGAAAATCCCAAAAACATTTGACATATTTCGTCACATGTGCTAATCTAAACAAGTGAGTAGCATAGCTCACAGTAGGTTTTACTTTTTAGGAGGATTTTAAGTTATGCAGCAGGGAACAGTTAAGTGGTTTAATGCAAAAAAAGGTTACGGATT
>CAYMYV010000276.1:0-1979 GCA_964394775.1 uncultured Lachnobacterium sp.
ACAAAGCACTAACAAAAACTATATGTTCTCATAATGTGTCGGCAAATGAATTGTATTTGTGCAATTTGCTAATTCAAGTTTTAGAAAGCACCTTTTGACACCCGAATCTTTATAGGAAATCGCAGAAGTCTTTTTTCGTGTTTTCTGCTTTGTGACTTGATATCATATAGATGCTATGCGTTTGTTGACCCAAACTTTGCGAAATGCTACAATTAGATATGACTTGACCGTACCATGTGGATTGAGAGATTTTTACGAAAGAGCTTCATCGCAAATGAGAATTTAGCACATATGATTCTTGTGATGGAGAATGGAGAAAATCATGAAAAGAAAATTTATCTTTTTTATATTAATAATATCTGCAGTACTCGTGATTTTTGGTGGCTGTGGTAATTCCACAGGTGGAGCAGATGGTTCTATAGATGAAGGAAACCAAAATACAAATGCGACTGAGGACACAGAGGACGATACGGATTCCACACAGATAGAATACGTGGATACCAACGGTTATCTGGAAAATGATGAGGTTTTTGTCGTAGGTGTAGAAAAGCTTCCATATGACCAAAGTGAGATTTATGAGCAGTTATTTAGTCTTAATAATCGTATTGAGATAGACATTGACATCACCGAAGAGGAAATGGAAAAGCTTCAAGCGGACTACGAGAAGTACTCGCAGATGGGGTCGAAGTCTCCAATCTATCGTGAGGCTTCCATGAACGTCACCATTGCAACGACCAAGGATGAGTACACCTATCACATTCCCAATATCGGTGTGCGCATGAAAGGAAATACTTCTCGTACCGATTTCTATAGTAAGAACGACGGGCAGTACAACCTCATTCACCTGCGTGTAAAATTCATGGATGGCGATTTTGCTACATTAGAGGGGCTTGAGATGAAATGGAATCGCAACGACGACAGCACCTACATCCGTGAGCTTTATGCCTATGATATGTATCGCGATTTCGGAATTTTGGCACCACACGTGAATCTGGCTTCTACCGATTTTGGTGGTGTGCATCAGGGCGTTCTTAATATTTATGAGCCAGTGGATAAGAGTTTTATTGAAAAATATGTAGCTAAAGAGGACCAAGATGGCGACCTCTATAAGTGCGCTTGGACATGGGTTGGCGCAAATCTGACAAAGGATTGCTCCATAGGTATTGAAGATGAGGAGCAGGGACTTTTTTATAACTATGATTTGAAAAATAATAAGAAGACTTCGAATCATGAACTTATGGAAAATCTCATAACAGTGTTGAATAAGACAAATGTTACGATGGAAGAGTTAGAAGAAGTTGTGGACATGGAAAATTTCTTAAGGTTTGCTGCAGTGTCTTATTTTATAGGAAATCCAGATGACATTCGAAACGATTACAACAACCACTATATTTATTTCCTAAAAAGCTCCGGCAAGGCAATTTTCATTCCATACGATTGCGACCGTGTGCTCGGCATTACCTATAGCTGGAATCCAACTGGAGATGCAATGACAGGCGTAAGCCCATATTCTACCATGGCAGAAGGTGCAAAAAATGAGCAGCAGAATCCTCTATTCCGTCTTACCGTAAATGAAGGTGGCTATTACATGGACGATTATACCTATCAGCTAAAACTCGTGGCAGCCAGTAAATGGATGACAACGGAGCATTTTAACGAATACTACAGTCTTGCCAGCAAGAATTATGCCACCGATACTACACCGGAAAAGACCTTTTACAATGCGCAGTATCATAATTTTACGTTTGATTTGAACAAATCAGATGGATTACACACTGACCGTGGAAATACTTCCTTTGAGGAATATGTAACAGAGATTTTGAAAACCTTTTATAAATGTTTAGAAAATTAAAATAGACAAATATGGCTACAAAAACAGTAAAGAAAACAGCAACAACAGAAAAAACAGCAATAGTAGATGAAACAGAAGTTGCAGAGAAAACAGCAACAGTAGAAGAAACAGAAGTTGCAGAGAAAAC
>CAYMYV010000277.1:0-1965 GCA_964394775.1 uncultured Lachnobacterium sp.
TAAAATCCATCGAAGCAAAATTAGATGAAATGCACATCCAGCACACCTGCTTCTACGAAGTAGCTCCGGACCCAACACTTGAATGTGCTAAAGCTGGTGCAGAATGCATGAGAAGCTTTGAACCGGATGTAATCATCGCGCTTGGTGGCGGTTCTGCAATGGACGCAGCTAAGATTATGTGGGTAATGTATGAGCATCCGGAAGCAGACTTTATGGATATGGCAATGCGCTTTATGGATATCCGCAAGCGTGTATACACCTTCCCTAAGATGGGCGAAAAGGCTTACTTTGTAGCAATTCCAACATCCTCAGGTACAGGTTCTGAGGTAACACCATTCGCAGTAATCACAGATGAAAAGACAGGTGTAAAATATCCATTAGCTGACTATGAATTGCTTCCAAACATGGCAATTATTGATGCAGATAACATGATGACACAGCCAAAGGGTCTTACAAGTGCATCCGGTATTGACGCATTAACACATGCATTAGAAGCGTATGCATCTATCATGGCAACAGATTATACAGATGGTCTTGCGCTGAAGGCAATGAAGAACATCTTCACATACTTACCATCTGCATATGAGAATGGTGAAAATGACCCAATCGCAAGAGAAAAGATGGCAGATGCTTCTACACTTGCAGGTATGGCATTTGCAAATGCATTCTTAGGTGTATGTCACTCAATGGCACACAAATTAGGTGCATTCCATCACTTGCCACATGGTGTTGCAAACGCATTACTTATCACAGAGGTTATGAGATTTAATGCAACAGATGTACCTACTAAGATGGGAACCTTCTCACAGTATCAGTATCCACATGCACTGGAGCGTTATGTTGAATGTGCAAACTTCTTAGGAATTTTCGGAAAAGATGATAAAGAAACACTTGAAAAATTCATCGAAAAGATAGAAGATTTAAAAGAAAGCATCGGCATCAAGAAAACAATCAAGGATTATGGTATAGATGAGCAGTACTTCCTTGATAACTTAGACGATATGGTAGAACAGGCATTTGACGACCAGTGTACTGGTGCAAACCCAAGATATCCATTGATGAGTGAAATGAAAGAGATGTACTTAAAGGCATACTACGGAAACTAAGAAACGGGAGAAGAGAATATGTACAATTTAGAAAAAGAAAACATGCTTGTAAAGCGTCCAAATAAGGAAGTGTATAAATCAGGAGAGTATATCGTAAAGCTCCACGAGGCGTCACACTCCAAAGCAGATGTGTTTAATGAAGCACTGAATACTGCCAGAGTGGAAGAGACAGGTCTTCCAATTCCGAAGGTGATTGAAGTGACTGAGATTGAAGGAAAATGGGCATTGGTTACTGAGCTTACAGAAGGTACCACATTAGAAGAACTTATGAACAAGCATCCGGAGAAGCTGGAAAGCTATATGGAACAGTTTGTAGATTTACAGGTTGAGATTCATGGCAGGAAATCACCATTGTTAAATAAGTTAAAAGACAAACTTGTTCGTCAGATTAATAGCTTAAAGATTATTGATGCAACTACAAGATATGAGCTTCTTGCACGTTTAGAAGGTATGCCGAAGCATAAAAAATTATGTCACGGTGACTATAATCCAAGTAATGTAATTGTTGGAGCAGATGGAAGCCTGAGTGTGATTGACTGGGCCCATGCAACTCAGGGTAATGCCAGTGCAGATGCTGCTATGACATATCTGTTACTTGCTTTAAAGGATCAGGATAAAGCAGATTTGTACCTGAATATGTACTGCAGGAAGAGTGATACTGCCAGACAGTATGTACAGAAGTGGCTTCCAATAGTTGCAGCTTCCCAGCTTACCAAGGACAATGAATTAGAGAAAGAATTTCTTATGAGATGGGTTGATGTTGTCGACTTCGAATAAAAAATATGGCCGTGCGAAGCTCGCACGGCTTATTTTATACCAATTTCTGTATTTTCTGGTAAAAAATGGATAAAAAATAGAA
>CAYMYV010000278.1:0-1951 GCA_964394775.1 uncultured Lachnobacterium sp.
CCTATAAGGATTCAGGTGTCAAAAGGTGCTTTCTAACACTTGAATTGGCAAATTGCACAAATACAGTTTATTTGCCGACACATTATGAGAACATATAGTTTTTGTTAGTGCTTTGTCAACACATAGTGATTCGCTGACACGATGTCAGCGAAAGGCTTAACTGAGCCATGGATGGCGAATTTAAGCCGGTCACGTCACTTTTTCAAATCGTTTATTCAAAGCACTTAGAAAAACTTATGTTTGAAATACGTGTCGGAAAATAAACTGTATTTGTACAATTTGCCAGACATAATCTGTAAAAGCACCTTTTGACACCCGAATCCTATAAGAAAAACCAGGAATTTTTTTTCCTGGTTTTCTCATCCATTTTTTACGTAAAATATACCAGCTCATCCTCAGGTTTTTCTGCAGGCTCAATGGAAATCGGATACAGCACTGGGCCTTTTCCTTTATATTCCATTGCAAACTCAACACGAACCTCAGCAGTGATGGTAATCCATGATTTGTGTGGAATTGATTCTTCAGCTGTATATTTACACTTAAATCCAATGAAGGTAATGTCATCCACACAGCAGGTCATTGCAAAACGACCCGGAATCATAATTCCACTCTTCAAACTGTCCGGATTATACACAAGCGCAAGGAATTTTACCTTCTTGCCATGATATTTCTTATAATTGTCTACCGCATCCATGTACCAGATACCGTAGTCCGCATCAGATAGTTCAATCACATCCTGATTGATATCAAATGGAAGTTCCTCTTCTCGCTCATCAATAGAGCCATCGGTTCTTTCATATACAATCTGTGCCTTGCGGTTTACCGTCTTAATCTGGCGGCGAAGTCTGCCTCTGTCCGTATTATCATCAGTTCTGTTAAAAATGACAACATCTGCCTGGAATACCTGCTCCTGCATCATGGCACGCATATTATTCCAATAGGATTCGAACGTTGTGGAATCTACGGTCGCTAGTGACTGAACCATCACCCAGTCCTTTGGAAGATTTGCTTCCAAAATCTTGTCCGCATCCCAGGTTCCGTTATATTCGATAAATACCTGGTCCGGCTTATACTGGTCATTGATTTCTTTTAATTTCGCGTCTGTGAAATCCTCTTCATTGTCAACAGCCACAAGGGAAAAATTCACGGCAGCTAATTTTTCTAAGTCGTACTCAACATCGCCATCCTCACACACGATGATGACACCCTTTCCGCCTTCGGCAAAGTTGTTTTCAAACAACGTCTCCTGAATGAGGGATGTTTTTCCGCTATCCATAAATCCAGTAAATAAATATACTGGGATTTCGCGATTTGCCATAGTATATCCTCCTATTTTCACTTCATCGAAATGAGCTCTGCTAAATTATGCAATTTCGAAAAGTTCTAACAATTTATGCTCATCAATATCTGTTCCGATGACGCAGAGTCTTCCTGTATAATCCGGCTGACCCGCACGAAGCTCATATTCACCCGGAACCATATCAAAGTAAATCCATGTTCCATCAGTGCTTTCTACCATACCCTTAGCACGAAGAATTGTGCCATAGTCTTCTGTATCGCAGAAAATCTTTAATATTTCTTCAATCTTTGCACGTTCGAATTTATGAGGTGTTTCCTTACCCCAGCTTGTAAACACATCATCAGCATGATGATGGTGATGATGGTCATGGTCATGATGCTCATGGTCGTGGCATCCACAGGTGCAATGCTCGTCATGTTCATGTTCGTGCTCATGATGGTCATGATGGTGATGCTCGTGCTCATGATGCTCGTGCTCGTGCTCATGATGATGCTCGTGGTCATGGTCGTGCTCGTGCTCGTGATGATGCTCGTGGTCATGATCATGCTCATGATCGTGCTCGTGGTGATGATGGTCATGCTCGTGCTCGTGATGATGCTCGTGCTCATGATGATGCTCGTGGTCATGATGGTCATGATCGTGACATCCACA
>CAYMYV010000279.1:0-1944 GCA_964394775.1 uncultured Lachnobacterium sp.
ATATATGCTCTTCATCCAGATAGTTTGTCGGCTCGTCAAGAAGAAGGATATCCGGCTTCTCCAACAGAAGCTTTGCCAAAAGCACCTTCATTCGTTGACCGCCGCTTAAGTCTGTTACATCATGGTCTAATCCTAACTCCAGCAGACCAAGTGCACGTGCTACTTCTTCTACCTTAGAATCAATCACATAAAAGTCATGCGTGTCTAACATATCCTGAATGGTGCCCAATTCTTCCATCATGGCATCCATCTCTTCCGGGCTTGCTTCCCCAAGCTTCTCACAGATATGATTCATGCGCTCTTCCATGTCAAAAAGCCAAGCGAAGGCAGACTTCAAAACACTCTCAATCGTCATACCTTTGGTAAGGCTTGCGCTCTGGTCCAGATAGCCCACACGGACATTTTTAGACCATTCTACCTTGCCCTCATCCGGCATCAGCTTACCGGTTACAATATTCATGAAGGTTGATTTTCCTTCTCCATTAGCTCCTACCAAACCGATATGCTCTCCTTTTAAAAGGCGGAAGGACACATCATCAAAAATAGCTCGGTCACCAAAGCCGTGAGTCAGATGCTCTACATTTAAAATACTCATATTATTTTCTCTTTCTAGGTTTTTGTAAACCTACGCACCAAGTCTTGTAATATAAAACGGCCCGACGCGCTGCTTGCCCTCGCCTTATTTATATTACAAGGCCTGGTGCTTACTTTTTCTCAAATTTATAAAGATAAATTAGTAACTCGCATTTTAAGATGCGCGAACATCCTCAATCAGGCAAATGCCACCATCTTTGTCAGGATATAGTCGACAATTGCGCCTGCTACTTCCTGCTTGGACATGAGCTCTAACTCCTGGCATTCGTCCTTGGTGATAAAGGTTACCACGTTGGTGTCTGTGCCAAAGCCTGCGCCTGCAACCTTAAGATTGTTGGCAACTATCATGTCGACATTTTTTTTCATAAGTTTCATGCGGGAATTCTCCAACATATTTTCTGTTTCCATGGAAAAACCGCAAACAAACTGGCCTTTGCTCTTGTTTGCACCAAGGAAGGCTAAAATATCTTCTGTACGCTCTAATTCCAGTACGGAATCAGTATCTTTTTTCTTGATTTTCTCATCTGCCGGGTTCGCAGGTCTGTAATCTGCCACTGCTGCCGTCTTGATGATAATCTGTTGTTCCTTATAGCAGGCCTTTACAGCCTCTGCCATATCCGCAGCGGAGACCACCGGAACAACCTTAACAAATGGTGGTGGTGCAATTGACACCGGTCCTGTAACCAATGTAACCTCTGCGCCACGACGCATACAATTTTCTGCAATCGCATATCCCATCTTACCTGTGGAATGATTGGTGATAAAACGTACCGGGTCAATTCTTTCCTGCGTTGGTCCTGCAGTCACTAACACCTTGACACCCTTTAAGTCTTTTTCCAATGCAATGGTACGAAGGATATAAGACAATAACACGTCTGGTTCCGGCATTTTACCGGCACCTGTGTCTCCACATGCCAGATATCCTGTGGCCGGAATAATAATCTCGTATCCAAAACGCTCTAATTTCTGTAGATTATCCTGCACAATTGGATTCTCATACATATTGGTATTCATGGCCGGCGAAATAAGCCTTGGACATTTGCACGCCATAATCGTTGTGGTAAGCATATCGTCTGCGATTCCGTTTGCGATTTTGCCAATCACATTGGCGGACGCTGGCGCTACCAGAAAAATGTCTGCTCTTTTTGCCAGAGATACATGCTCTACATTGAACTGAAAATTACGGTCAAAGGTATCTACCAGGCATTTATTACCGGTTAATGTCTCAAATGTAATTGGATTGATAAAATTCGTTGCATTCTGCGTCATAATCACATGAACATCTGCATGTAATTTCACCAATGCGCTGGCAAGATTTGCGATTTTGTAAGCTGCAATACTGCCTGTTAC
>CAYMYV010000280.1:0-1912 GCA_964394775.1 uncultured Lachnobacterium sp.
ATGGGGTGTTGGATACAAAATAGAAGATTAAATCAGGAAGCATTATGAAGAAAATTAATTTAGAAAACCGAATTACTTATGTTGTGTTTCATCAGGCATTTATAGTGGCTATGGTTGTCAGCTTGTATGCCTATGATTATACTATTTTGCACAATCCAAACCGTAACGAAATTGCTTATCTGGTAATAGCAATTGTATGTATGCTGGGCTCGATTTTGTCCTTTATCGCATATGCAAAGACAGAAAATATTATGGCAAAAAAACAAAACCAATTAAGAGCGATTGACAGGGCGTATCTTGAAGTCATTTTATTGGTGAGTGGGCTGCTATTATATATTCTCGTTACACAGATGAAATCGATTTATATAGAAGATTTTTCTTTGGCAGGGCTGTCAATTACCATAGGAACAATTGTGTTTTTGATAGATTCTGTAGCATTACTTACGTTTAGCAGTTTGTATCGCAAAGCTATCAGAAAGCATATGAAGTCAGATAGTATTATTTATTTTGCGTGGCAGGTGCTAACGAACTATGAAAAGGGTGAAGGCCTACACGAGCTATCCAGAAAATCGAAGGAACAGGCAAAAATCAAGGAAGCGCTACAGTTAATGGCGGATGGTCAGTTAGAAACGAGACTTGATATTAGGATGTTCCATGGACAGGAGCAGGAGATGGCCGTGGCCATTAACCGAATACAAGAGGGACTAAAGGATGCGGTAGAAGCAGGAGCCAGAAATGAAAGAATGAAGGCAGAATTGATTACAAACGTATCGCATGATATCAAAACACCGCTGACCTCTATTGTAAATTATGTAGAATTGCTTCGAAGAGAGAAGCTGGATAACGAGAATGCGAATAACTATATTCGTATTATTGATGAAAAAGCACAGAGATTGAAGCTTCTGACGGAGGATTTGGTGGAGCTGTCAAAAATTAATTCGGGAAATATCAAGCTGGATATTCAGAATATCGATTTTCTTGAATTGTTATATCAGACAGGTGGCGAGTTTAACGAACGTTTTGAACAGAGAAATCTTACTATTGTAACGAAGCTGCCATCTTCTTCTGTTATTATTGAAGCGGATGGACGACATCTATATCGCGCACTGGAGAATCTGTATACCAACGCTGCGAAATATGCGCAGGAAAATACTACCGTTTATGTAGAGATGGTGGTAGAGAAGAAATTTGCTATTTTTACCATAAAAAATATATCTGAAAAACTTATCACCATCCCAAATGGACGCTATCAGGATTTGACGGAGCGTTTTGTAAGAGGAGAGGAATCAAGGACTACCGAGGGTAGTGGATTAGGACTCTCCATTGCAAAGAACCTGACCATTTTGATGGGTGGGAAATTTGCGGTTCATACAGAAAATAACCAATTTATAGCCAAGATTATCTTTCCTGTAGCGAATAGTAAATAGAACTAATTAGAATAGGGAATATGCTTGATAAAAGAGGGATGAGCGGATATAATTTTACACAGAAAGGTAGTAGGAGGATTATCGTATGAAATTATATAAGCAAGGAGCTTATCTGGTACGTGGACATGAAATCGTATTAGATTCCAACGAAGCAGCAGAAGCAGTTGCAGCAAAGGTTGGAAAACCAGTATCAAAAGAAGCAGCAAAGGAAAATACCATTGCCTATGGTATTTTAAAGGAACACAATACATCTGACAGCATGAAGAAGCTGCAGATTCGTTTTGATAAACTGACATCACACGATATTACATTCGTAGGTATCATTCAGACAGCAAGAGCATCTGGTTTGGAAAAGTTTCCAATGCCATATGTACTTACAAACTGTCATAACAGTCTTTGTGCAGTAGGTGGAACAATTAACGAGGATGACCACATGTTTGGTCTGACCTGTGCTAAGAAATATGGTGGAGTATATGTACCACCAC
>CAYMYV010000281.1:0-1859 GCA_964394775.1 uncultured Lachnobacterium sp.
ATAAAAATAAGAACTTCCGGAAAGCGAGTGCTTTTCGGAAGTTTTTTTGCTATTTATAGCATAGATAAGGATTTTTTGAAAAGTATTTCGTATAAAGGGTAAGAACGATTGCATAGTGCATCGGTTCTTCTTTATTATTCAAAGGAGGAAGTTGATATGAAAAGAAATAAATCCAGTATTACTGTATTGATATTTGTGCT
Source organism: uncultured Lachnobacterium sp. (assembly GCA_964394775.1). GTDB lineage: Bacteria > Bacillota > Clostridia > Lachnospirales > Lachnospiraceae > Roseburia. The sequence goes on from CAYMYV010000281.1 coordinate 201, forward strand.
GTTATTGACAGGATGTAGAGGCGATGCGGAAAGTGAAAATGTGAATACAGAGGAAGAAAATATCGTGGTTGAGATGACAGAAGAACAAGATACAGAGAGTATAATGAGTATAATAGAAAGGGATGTTGTTTTCTTGACAGAAGAAATTTCAATTGCGAAAACAACAGCTGCATTAACTCGTAATATGATGTGGAATTGCTATGATGTAGTGAATGACACAGAAGCGTTATATGGTTTCAAGGTTAATATTGATCATTACTTTGATGGAAGATATAAATCGGAAATTAAATTGTCAGAAGATTATGTATACAGAGAGGCAGCGGATCCAGTAGATTATCCGGTACAGGAAGAAAATGAGACAGATGCAGATTATTGGAAAAGATGCTCAGCTTATAAAGTAAAAACTGTTCGGGAAGCACTACTACAAGAAGGACTATATCTATGTATCTTAGAATCGAAAGATATAATTGTTGTAGGGACGATAGAAAAATTAGAGCGCGTATTTAAAGATATGGATAATTTGAAGGGATGGTGTATAGAAGCAGATCCAGTGGTTTATCCTAACATCAATAAGTTAAGTGCAATAGAAGGAAAACAAATGAAAGTCAAAGTGTCATTAATTGCATTGAATGTGTAAGAGGTGTTGGATAAATAAGCGACCTCTTTTTTGAGGTCGCTTATCATTTTATGAAGATAAACAAATACTGAGAGTAGAGTTTGATGAATTTTAATAAGGAAAATGTGATGGAGGAAGATGGTAGAGATGGATATGCTGAAGGAATGAATGGAACGAACGATACAAAAGGACACTTGTTATATTGTTTTCAATTTATAGATGCAAAAGGTACTATTGTAGAATACAGACTCTATTCCGAAGGGAAATTAGAATGCAACAACGGAACGGCAAACTGGCTAGAAGAAACAGATGTAGATGCTCTAATAGGATATATTGAGGTTCTAAAATAAATGTTGGGGTGACGAACAATTAATGTTCGCCTTCCCAGCATTTTTGTTGGTGAGTTTTCATATTGAATATATGTAATCTTAATCCGCGATTCCATCTCCATCTATATCATCGATTGGATGTGCATCTATGCTCATGGTGTTTAATGTGCGGCGTTTGATTCTGGCTTCTTCAGAAGTCTTTAAGATATAAGCCTTAATTTCATCAGCATTCTTAATATGTTCCAGATGAATTTCAGGATGAGACACATCACCGGTGTAGAGGGTGATGGATGCAAGCCCCAAGATACGTTCAATCAAAGACTTGTTTAACTTAACGTCCTGGATTTTATACATATAACAATCGTCCTGAACCATATTTAAGAAGCCATTATCAATGGTTAAGAGGGATGGTGTAATTGTGTATTTCGTAAAGGTCCATGGAAGACCAAAGAAAAGAATACGTTTTCTCTCTTTGTAAATAACGGTGGTATCCATATCAATCTGAAATGCTTTTTGTTCTACCATTGTTTTTCTCCTTTTGAACGAAATAAATAAGCAAAACCATGTATTTTATGAAAATTGCCTTGCCTTCGCTTATATACCATATTGTACTAAAAAAACTTTAAAATGCAATAGATTTTATCTTGCAACTTCTCTTTGATTGAGATATGATAGAAAAAATGTGTAAATCAAGGAGGAAGAAAATGAGACATT
>CAYMYV010000282.1:0-1815 GCA_964394775.1 uncultured Lachnobacterium sp.
CATGCGATTGCATAGTCATCTCCGTGTGTGAAACGCATTAGGTCGTCATTTTCATACTGAACAGAAGAGGTCTCAATTGAGGTTTTTGCACAATATCTCTTGAAGTTCTCCGGAAGGTTTACAGACCAGAGTACGGTTAAGTTTGGCTCAGGTGAAGGTCCGAGGTTCTTTAAGGTGTGCAGATAACGATATGACATCTTCGTTACCATGTGACGTCCGTCGATTGCTACACCACCGATGGATTCGGTTACCCACTGTGGGTCTCCTGAGAAAAGTGCATTGTATTCCGGAGTACGAGCAAATTTTACAAGACGAAGCTTCATAATAAACTGGTCTACCAATTCCTGAATCTCGGATTCTGTATATACGCCTGCTTTTAAGTCTCTTTCTGCATAAATGTCAAGGAAGGTAGATGTTCTACCAAGAGACATTGCTGCACCATTCTGTTCTTTTACTGCTGCAAGATAACCAAAGTACAGCCACTGAATAGCTTCCTGTGTATTTCTTGCCGGCTTTGAAATGTCATAGCCGTAGCTTGCTGCCATTTCCTTTAACTGATAAAGTGCACGAATCTGTTCTGCTAATTCTTCGCGTTCACGGATAATTTCAGAATACATGGTAGTACGAGTCGTTTCTTTCTGTTCCATCTTATCTTCAATCAATCTGTCTACACCGTAAAGTGCTACACGGCGGTAGTCGCCAATGATACGTCCACGGCCATAGGCATCCGGAAGACCGGTGATGATGTGGCTGGAACGACAAGCACGCATTTCAGGAGTATATACGTCAAATACACCCGCATTGTGTGTTTTGCGATGAACAGTAAAGAACTCCTTCATCTTAGCGTCTACTTCATAGCCATTATCCTGACAAGCCTTTTCTGCGGTACGGATGCCACCATATGGATGGAATGCGCGCTTGAATGGTTTATCTGTCTGGAATCCAACGATTTTCTCCTTGTCCTTATTCAAGTATCCCGGTCCATGTGAAGTAATGGTCGAAACGATGTCCGTATCCATATCCAACACACCGCCGGCTTCCCTTTCCTTCTTGGATAACTCTGTAACCTGTTCCCAAAGCTCTAAGGTATCCTTTGTTGCGCCCTCTAAGAAAGCATCGTCACCACTATATGGTGTGTAGTTGTGGCGGATAAAGCTGCGAACATTGATTTCTTTTACCCATGTTCCGGATTCAAAGCCTTTCCAGCCTTCGTATAAATATTCCATTGTATGTTCTCCCTTCGGTTTGTGTATTCTTTATATTTTCCAGCAGGCAAGCGCGGTTAGTTATTTCTAACTTATCTCTTACCCGCTTTATCTTACAGTTTTCCATGGTCTGTGTCAATGTATTCATGTTAAATTTCTAACAAATGAGATGTTCTTTTTTCCGTACAAAATTTTCCCTAGCGGAAGCTAATATTTGTATAGACCTAAAATATATCAAGAAATATGCTTACAATCCGAAACTCACGCGCGGCGATGCACTACCACCACCGAAATACCTTCTCCGCGCGTCTGTTCTTTGCCATGCAGCTCCCGCTGCGTTATAACAATCGGTTCAATAACTTCATAAACCTAAGAAAGAAGGGTATCCCTATGTTGAATTAGCACTTTTTGAAAGCGCGTGCGCAATTCAATATAGGAATACCCTTCTTTCGTGGGTTTTATAAAAAATAAATTATTGAACCAATTTTATAACTCACAGTTATTCACTGTTCGAGGGAATGGGATTACGTCACGGATATTGCTCATACCTGTAAGGTACATTACGCAACGTTCAAAACCAAGACCAAAGCCTGCATGTCTAGCAGAACCA
>CAYMYV010000283.1:0-1814 GCA_964394775.1 uncultured Lachnobacterium sp.
CTGTCTTTTCCTTCACATTTCTCAATTCTTCTGTTTTTACGGAAAGTTTTATATGAGTATCGGCTTTTGTTGGGACAAAAGAACTACCGTCTCGACATGCACCGTATTCGGAAACATGTCCACGCAGCATATCTTCTTCACTTCATATCCTCTCGCCAAGAAAATTTCTAGGTCTCTCGCAAGACTTGTTGGCTTACAGGAGATATAAATCATCTTGTCCACGCCATAATTAATTATTTTTTCAATAGCACGAGGATGGATACCATCACGAGGTGGGTCAAGTACGATATAATCCGGTTTCTCTTCAATTGTATCAATAACCTTAAGAACATCACCTGCCAGAAACTTGCAGTTACTAAGCCCGTTGAGTGAAGCATTTTCTTTTGCTGCTTCAACCGCTTCTTCAATAATCTCTACACCCACTACTTCTTTTGCGACAGGTGCTAACATCTGCGCAATAGTTCCGGTTCCACTATACAAATCGTAAACAGTTTTTCCCTTTAACTCGTCTGCATTATCTGACAGAATAAACTCTCTTGCAGTCTCATACAACACTTCCGCGCCCAAAGAATTCGTCTGGAAGAATGAGAATGGAGAGATTTTGAATTTAAGTCCCAGCAATTCCTCATAGAAATAGTCCTGTCCGTACAAGATATCTGTGCCGTCATTACGCACTACGTCTGCCACACTGTCATTTCTGGTGCGAAGAATCCCTTTAATCTCGCCCTTTAAATCCAAACCAAGCAACATATCTTTCCACTCATTTAACAGTTCTTCCTCGGCAAGTGTTGAGACACACTGCTCACATTCACTGTTATGACATTCAAAAGCTCCGGCTTGACGAAGCTCTTCATACTGCGTCGTCATAACCAGGTCAATCAAAATCTCCTGTGTCCCGGTTGCCTTGCGAACCAACAAATGACGTAACACACCTTCATGGCTTAGTCTATGGAAAAAGGATACCTTTCTCTCGCCAAAGAATTTCACAGTCGCCATAAGAATGCAACGAAAATCCTCATCCACAATCCGGCACTCCGTTACTGTCAAAATATCATAAAAGCTGCCACGTTTGTGCTGTCCCAATGCCAAGGGACCACCCTTAAATTCATCTCCAAAAGAGAATTCCATCTTGTTACGATACTCGTACTGCTTTGGGCTTCCCTTGATTCCAAGAAATTCGTATTCACATGCGTCACCGATGGCAGCTTCCATAAGATCACGCACTTGATTTTCCTTTAGCTTCAACTGCTCTTCGTACGGCAGAGTCTGGTAAGTACAGCCCCCACAGTTCTCAAAGTGTGGACATTCGGACTCCACTTCCAGGGGTGATTTTTCAAGCGTCTCTAAGAGACGTGCTTCTGCTTTGCCTTTTCTAACCTTATTTACCAAAAAGGATACCTTCTGTCCGGGAATGGTGTTTTTTACAACGATTCTTTCCCCTTCCTCTGTCACTGCCATTCCTTTGTTTGGAAATACAATATGGTCAATATATCCTTCTGCAACCTGTCCTTTTTTCATGTTTTACTCAAGCCTTTCGTATTGCTATCAATTAATTCCACATAGATTATAAACACAACCCGTCTTTTCTTCAACTGAAAAATGCATCACCAATATTTCTATTAGTGATGCATTCCAACCGGCAATTTCTAATTCCAACGATAATGCCCAACAATATCGTCTCGTCCTTCTAGTATATCCTGCTCATATCCGGCCTGTAACGGACTTCCATGATGAATGATAAATACTGTTCCATTCCCATTTCGCTTGTCTGAAATAATTCCAATATGATCATCCTCGAATATAATGATGTCTCC
>CAYMYV010000284.1:0-1808 GCA_964394775.1 uncultured Lachnobacterium sp.
GGTACAATATCAAGGATAGTATGAAGGGATTCGGTACCATAGAGAAAGAGCAGAACACAAATCACACATAAGCCTGTCCGGCTTATATCTCAAAAACAAATCTAATCTTTTTCTATGGCAGGTGCAAAGTGGTGCATCATGTTTTATTTTGCAGGTCCGATAGGGGACTGTTGCATCATTTTTGAATCCAAGGCTTAACGAAAAGCCAAGAGATGTGCATCTTTATTGCACACTCATGGCATGTCGAAACGGTGTGTCTTTTGAGCCGTGTGAGCAACGGAAAATCGGATGACCGTGTGAAAATTTCGGTAGAAACGGAAGAATGAAAGAAGGTGGAGGAAGAAAAATAGTAAAGCTTACCCGAGAAGAAGTCCAGCTTAGAACCTCTGTCGGAATCAGTTGAATGCCTCGCCCGAAATGGTGCATCGTATAATACAGCACCTAAAAACTTGATATATCGCAAAAAATAAAGAAGAAATAGCAGGAACTGTTTGATGAATAAACAATTCCTGCTATTTGTTTAATAGACTATTTCATACATTTTCTCTGAATTAATTTTACAATTTCAACGACTGGAATTACGCATGCACCAAGTAAAATCGCAATGAGATATTCACTGAGTTCTACGCTTGTAAGACCAAATGCTCCAGCAATTACAGGTACTTCGCAAACAACTGTTGTAGCGATAAGAGAAACAAAAGCAGCACCATATAGGAATTTGTTTGAAGTATTTAATTTGAAGATGCTGCCTCGCTGAGAACGCATATTAATACTATGGAAAATTTCAGCAATTGACATTGTAAGGAATGCCATTGTTGTACCTTCTGCGCTGTCTGCGATTGCCCATGTTCCGGTTTCCATAAAACCCCCAATAAAGTACGAGAGAAGTACAAGGACGGTAACCATAATTCCCTGATATACTACGTCAAATCCCATACCATCGGAGAAAATTCCTGATTTTGCGTCACGAGGTTTACGTTTCATAACATTGTTTTCTGCTTCTTCCATACCTAATGCGAGTGCAGGGAAACAGTCTGTTACAAGGTTAATCCATAATAAATGTACAGGCTTTAAAATGCTGAAGCCCATTAATGTAGCAGTGAAAATACTGAATACTTCACTCATATTAGAGCCAAGAAGGAACTGAATCGCTTTACGGATATTATCATAAATCTTACGACCTTCTTCTACTGCACCAACGATAGTGGCAAAGTTGTCATCTGCAAGAACCATATCGGCAACATTTTTTGTAACATCCGTTCCTGTGATGCCCATACCAATGCCGATGTCCGCAGATTTAATAGATGGAGCATCATTTACACCATCACCTGTCATAGCTGTGACATAACCAGCATTTTTCCAGGCATTTACAATACGTGTTTTGTGTTCCGGCTGTACTCTCGCATATACGCTTATATTCTGGAATTCTTTTTCAAATTCTTCATCAGTCATTTCATTTAACTGAGAACCAGTAAGCGCCCTCTTGGTATCATCAATAATTCCCAATTCTTTTGCAATTGCAACAGCAGTATCAATATGATCGCCGGTAATCATGATTGGACGAATACCTGCCTCACGACATTTGACAATGGCATCCTTTACTTCAGGACGAACCGGGTCAATCATACCGCAAAGTCCCATGAAACAAAGCTCTTTTTCAAGGTATTCAGGAGTATATTCGTTTGGCTCTGTTTCCCAGATTCTCTGTGCACAGGCAAGGACACGAAGTGCACGAACGGCCATTGCTTTATTTGCAAGCAGAATCTGTTCTCTATATTCCTGAGTCATAGGAACGGATTTACCATCTT
>CAYMYV010000285.1:0-1777 GCA_964394775.1 uncultured Lachnobacterium sp.
ACAGAGAGTTTATTTAGTTTTCTATATTTTTTAAGCATAATACCAATTTGCTCGTTTTTCATATGGACCTCATAGATAAACTTTTTTGTAAAGTATGTCCTGGTAAGGTTACTTTATACAAAAATCTTATATAACGAGAAAATCAGATGCAAGCAATTCTGTATAACCAAGAAATATAGCAGGAAACACATGTTAATATTCTCGGAATCTAAGAACGGATGTGCTCTTAAGATGCTGTCCGGCAATTATCTCCTGCGGTATGCATTTGGTGTTATGCCTTCGATTTTACGAAAGACACGATTAAAATAATGTGTATCTGAAAAACCACACTGCTCCGAGATGAGTTTGATTGGCAAATTCGTCCCAAGGAGCAGTTTTTTTGCGTGAGAGATACGAGCTTGATTGACGTATTCAGAAAGCGGTATACCGACCTCCTTGGAAAAAAGAGTAGATAAGTAGCTGGCATTGACGTTTAGGTATTTGGCAAAGGTTTTTAAGGACAAATCGGTACACAAATCCGAATCAATATACGCAATGATTTTCTGGATAATTGGAGAATAGGACTGATGGTTTAACTTGCGAATCAACAGGCAATAGGTAGAAATAATCTGTTCGATGATTTTTTTGCAATCCTCCATATCCTTGGCATTTTCAATGAAAATAACAATATTATTGGATACACTATCGATATAAAGCGGCTGCACACCGGCGCGTTCTGCGGTTTTTCGGCAGAGCACGTTCATAGTAATGAGATAATCCTTTATGTTTCGAAGGTCGTCATCCAAACGCTTTGGCAGAAGTGCTCCGGAATGATAGGATTCGGAAAGAATCTTCCAAGCCAATTGTTCATTGCCTACTTCCACTGCTCGAAGCAGAGTGTTTTCGATTTCATAACGCTTTTCAATTATGTCAATGTTGGCAAAAGGGTGGTCTGGTATGCGAAAAATGCTTTGATAAAATTTGTAATATTCTTCTGATTCATAATTTATTTGATTCTGGCTCATATGCACCTCTGGAATGGTCTTTTTTTTATCTATTTTATCACAAATCTAAAAAAAGTACACAAAACAATGAAAATAATCCATAGTAATATTTGAATAAAAAAATTACAATAATATAAATAGGCAGGCTGTGCCGTATTATTTTACAAGGGGGACAATATGCGTAATATTATTAACATTAATGAAAATTGGAAATTTATTCAGAAAAATGTTGGATTACCGACGGAGTATCCAACAGACTGGCAGACAGTAGACCTTCCACACACATGGAATGCCGTAGATGGAAACGATGGTAACGGAAGCTATGACCGTGGAAATTATTGGTATGCAAAATCCTTTGAAACACCAAAGCAGCCATTAGCTGGTGGACGTGTATTCGTTGAAATTCTTGCTGCCAACTCTGAAGCAACAGTATATGTAAATAGTAACAAGGTTATCTATCATGAAGGCGGATATTCTATCTTCCGTGCAGACATTACAGATTACTGTAAGGAAGAGGGTGAAAACCTTTTGGTTGTAGAATGTAACAATGAAGCAAATGATAGAGTATACCCACAGAATGCAGACTTTACATTCTACGGCGGACTTTATCGTGGCGTAAATTTAATCAGTGTTCCAAATGCGCATTTTGATTTGGAATACTATGGTGGACCTGGTATTATGGTTACTCCAAAGCCATGTGATTGTGGCGGTGCAACCTTTGAAATCGAATCATACGTAAAAAATGCAGATGAAAACTTTACCGTTTTGTACAACATTTTTGATGAGGATGGCGA
>CAYMYV010000286.1:0-1711 GCA_964394775.1 uncultured Lachnobacterium sp.
GTTAAGCATGATGGTGAGGAACTGAATGGTAAGCTGTTGGAGGCCCTGCAGGCACATCCTGAATATTCAAAAACGGAGAAGGTCCGTATTGATATGATGAAGCGCTTTGGATATTTCTCCACGGAATCCAACGGTCATCTCTCCGAGTATGTAGCCTGGTATCGCAAACGACCGGACGAAATTAAGAATTGGATTGACTTGGGATGTTGGATCAACGGTGAGACCGGTGGCTATCTGCGCGTCTGTACAGAGGGTCGCAACTGGTTCGAGACGGATTTTCCTAACTGGCTCAAAGAGGAGCCTAAGACTTATGCAGCTGAAAAACGTTCCCAGGAGCATGGCAGCTGGATTATTGAGTCCATTGAGACCGGGCGGGTTTACCGCGGTCACTTTAATGTGGTAAATAACGGCGTCATTACCAATCTCCCGGATGACTGCATCGTCGAGGTGCCGGGATTTGTGGATACCTTTGGCATCAATACTCCTGTGCTGGGTGATCTTCCTCTGGGATGCGCGGCCTGCTGTCAGTCAAATATCACCGTACAGCGTCTTGCAATGGAGGCTGCTGCACATGCAGATATCAATTTGCTACGTCAGGCTATGATGATGGATCCCCTGGTGGGCGCAGTGTGCAACACCGAAGAAATTTGGCAGATGGTGGACGAAATGTTGATTGCCCAGGCAGAATGGCTGCCTCAGTATGCAGAGGAAATAGAGCGTGCCAAAGAACGCTGGGCGAAGGCGGAGGCCGAGGGTACGTTGATTCCGCCTATCGTGACCGAGGGGGCAGCACGTCTGCACACCAAGACTGTGGAGGAAATGGCTGCCGACAAGGAAGCCGCCCGCAAGAACGCTGCTGAAGCTGACAAGGCTAAGGAACGCCCTGCGGAGAAAAAAATCTACACCACTGGCAGATAATGGCTCTTGGGAAATGTTTATGTAGGAGTATCTTAGATTGTTTAGGGCAGAGTATTGCTACAACAATAGACAAGGCACTTCCGGTGGAAAATCGGAAGTGTTTTTTGATATAATGGAAAATGTAGTTTTATAATATGACAACATCATGTATGCATTGCATTTTTATGCGGCAACCCATACGGATTGGTTACGCAACAACATGACCAGTGGTGGACTAAGATGACTTGTCACAATCAGGCAAATGGATGTATGGATATAATCGATATGCTTAAGAAGAGCAAAATATTATACGAGGAGCAAGATGTTAGTAAAAGCAAAATATGCAGATATTGAAACATATGGAGAATTTGTTTATTCTATTGCGCTGGATTTAAGCAGATCTGCTTATCCTACGTATGCAGATGGTATCTCGGAGAAGGAAGAATTTTTTCAAAATTTACGAAAAAGTGTTGAACGTGAAAATTATGAGCTGCTGCTTTATTTTTCTGAAAATAGGATGGAAGGATTTATCTCTTATTATTGGTTAGAAGAAGATAAATATCTTCAATTGTTTTCTTGCAGTATAAATTCCGGAACTAAGCAGGCACTGGAAGAGCTGGTAACTTATTTGACTGAGAACTTTACGGAATATGAATGGTACTTTGGCTTTCCGAAAAACAATAAAGAAGCAGTAGAGTTTCTTCGAAATAATGGATTTTCTTGTATTGAGGATGATTACGATACAAATATAGACTTTGCCAACTACGAATTGAGAGAAGAGAACAGCAATGTGCTTCGGATTACGAAGGAGAAT
>CAYMYV010000287.1:0-1705 GCA_964394775.1 uncultured Lachnobacterium sp.
GCATTTTACGATAATCGCTGTACCACTTGGTCCATAGCCCTCGTATGTACAATATTCATAGTTTACGCGTCCCATTTCTCCGGAAGCTTTTTTGATACCTCTTTCAATGGTATCATTTGGCATGTTATTGGCTTTAGCTTTCGTAATAATCTGTGCCAATTTATAGTTGTTAGCCGGGTCCGGACCGCCTTCTTTAACAGCTACTGCAATTTCGCGTCCAATTACGGTAAATATCTTACCCTTAGCAGCATCATTTTTCTCTTTTTTATGTTTGATATTCGCAAATTTGGAATGTCCTGACATAATTTAAATCCTCTTTTCTATATACTTTTGTTTATTTTATCACTAATTATCTATTCCTGCAAGATTCTCGCTATCGCCTGCATGTCCATGTTCTTCACATTTTGTAATTCGGACTTCACGCACAATGCGTTCCTCTACTCGCTGAATTTCAAAGCAGTGACCATATGCTGTGATTTTTTCACAAACACCATCCGTTGGGACCTTGTCCAATAGGAAAACCAATAAGCCGTTTAATGTTTCAAAGGCGTCTTCTTCAACCGGTATATCGATAACCTCTAATACATCACGAAGCTCTGTAAGACCGTCAAACGTATAACTACCATCCGACTCCATTGAGAAGGTCTGTTCCTCTTCATCATGTTCGTCTTCGATATTTCCAACGATTTCTTCTAAGATATCCTCCATTGCGACAATTCCGGAGGTTTGTCCATATTCATCAATAACAATACACATATGATTTTTATCCACTTGCATTTGTTTAAAAAGTGTATTTATATTGATTGTTTCCGTGATAAAATTAACCTCACGAATCAACCCGGGGATATCCTTAATTGGTGTACGAAATACTTCGTTTTGCTGCGCATAAAAAAGTGCATCCTTGATATGTAGAACACCGATTATATTATTGATATCCTCTATATAAACCGGGAAACGGGAACGCCCGGTTTCAATAATATAAGCAACGGTATCATAATAGCTTTTACTTCCATCTAGGGCTACGATACTATTACGGTGTGTCATAATATCCTTGGCTTCTTTATCACCAAATTCAAAAATATTATGTATCATTTCCGCTTCGGATTCCAATAGGACACCTTGTTCGTGCCCTTCGTTCACCATGGAAATGATTTCTGCCTCAGTTACATCATTCATTATGCTTTTTCGGAATGTATATAACATCCAGGTTATTGCAATTACAAGCAATACATTAATTACAATTGAGACCACCAGATAGGGGTGCATGTCTTTTCTCCTTTACGTAAATTTTCTGCATATAAGCTTGAAAAACATCATAAATATTACCACGAAGCTGTATGTTCCGTCAAGTTATGTATACAACTCCAAACTGATTCCCAATGCTTTATCAACTTCCTTTAGCATCTTACTGTCCAAATGACAGACTTTATCCTTTAAACGTTTCTTATCAATGGTTCTAAGCTGCTCTAATAGAACCACAGAATCTTTGGCCAAATCATATTTTTCACTGTCTAATTCTACATGTGTTGGTAATTTTGCTTTGTGCATCTGTGAAGTAATTGCAGCACAGATTACGGTTGGACTATGTCGATTTCCAACATCATTTTGCACGATAAGCACCGGACGAATTCCACCTTGTTCGGAACCAATCACAGGGCGTAAATCAGCATAATAGATATCGCCTCTTAAAATCATTTATTCACAC
>CAYMYV010000288.1:0-1687 GCA_964394775.1 uncultured Lachnobacterium sp.
CCTTCCATATCTTCACGATATGCAGGAATCTGTAATGTTAATGTATCTCCATCTACCTTTGGTTCAAAAGAAAGATTACTCATAATACGAATAATATCTTCATTAGGAACGGTAATACCCAATACTGCATTAACCTTATCTATGCTCACTGATAGTTCTTTTGGTTCTACACTGTTTCCTGTATTTACATCTACATGTAATTTAGAAACCTTACCACAATTTAATTCTTCGATTAAATGAAGTGCACGTTTCATTGCCATAACGGTAGCATATTCATCTACACCCTTTGCATAACGGGCACTTGAATCAGATGCCTTACCAACACTTCTGGAGGTTCTTCTAATATTATCACGAGCAAATTTTGCTGATTCAAATAATACCGTATTTGTTGTATCACGGATTTCTGAGTTTAATCCACCCATAACACCAGCTAAAGCAACCGGTTTTACGCCATCACAAATCAACATATTTTCTGTGGTAAGTGTAAGCTCTGTTTCATCCAATGTAATAATTTTTTCACCTTCTGTTGCACGACGAACGTTGATTGCATCCCCTTCTAAGGTTGTGTAATCAAATGCATGCATTGGCTGACCAAGCTCTTTTAAGATATAGTTTGTAATATCTACTACGTTTGAAATTGCATTGATTCCAACAAGCTGTAATCTACGTTTCATCCAAAGTGGTGATTCTTCGATTTTTACATCATGTACAAAATGAGCGCTGTATCTTGGGCAGAGTTCCGGACAAGCTACGGTTACTTTGAAGTTATCAATAGTTACATCATCTTCAGAATAATCCAAAGCCGGAGCTTTGAATGGCTTCTCAAGTACCGCAGCGATTTCTCTTGCAATACCTACGATACTCTGGCAGTCCGGACGGTTTGCAGTAATCGCAATATCAAAAATCCAGTCATCTAAACCAAGAATAGGCTTTACATCTGCTCCTACAGGAGCGTCATCCGGTAAAACAAGAAGTCCGTTGTAGTCTGCACCCGGATACATATTTTCATTTACACCGAGCTCTACTCCCGAACAAAGCATACCATGTGATTCATACCCACGTAATTTGCCTTTTCCGATTGTCATAACGCCTTCTACGGTTTTGTGGTCTTTTGCTGTTGCATATACAGATGCGCCAACTAAAGCTGCCGGGAATTTTCCTCCAGCATGCACATTATCTGCTCCACAGCAAATCTGGAATGTACCATGCTCGCCACAATCCACCTGACACACATGAAGATGTGTTTCAGGAATTGGTTCACAAGTAAGAACATGTCCAACTACAACCTTGCTGATATCCTTACCCACTTCATATAATTCTTCTACTTCAAATCCACAAGAGAAGAGTTTTTCCTCCAGTTCCTGTGGCGTAATATCGATATCTACATAATCCTTTAACCAACTTAATGGTGCTAACATATCTATTTACCAAGCCTTTCTCTCAATATTTTATTTGTCATTTAACTGATTTAGTACTTTAATATCAGATTCGAATAACAATTTAATGTTGTTTATACCGTATTTTAACATTGTAGTACGTTCAATACCGATACCAAATGCAAAACCACTGTATTCATTGGTGTCAATTCCACAGTTTTCTAATACCTTGTTATTTACAACACCTGCACCGAGGATTTCAATCCAACCAGTACCTTTACAAAGCTTGCAGCCTTTTCCTCCACATTCGA
>CAYMYV010000289.1:0-1671 GCA_964394775.1 uncultured Lachnobacterium sp.
GGATATTCCTTATCAGCGGCGGCATGACGATTGCATATATGTGCAAGCTCTTTGTGGCAGTATTCTTGGAGAAGAACACTGATGTGCAGGTGCAGGCAGAATATGATGCAAAGAAGAGATACATGAATCTGCCAAGCACAATTGCTCTTACTGTAAGTGCAGCATTATTCCCTATTATGGGAATCCTTCCGGGACTTACGATGGACAAGATGGCAGACATGAGCGAGGGCTTCATGGGCTGGAATCATGCAGGTTATAGTGTAGATTATTTCACATGGAGCAATTTGCAGGGAAGTATTATCTCTATTGTGATTGGCTTTGCTATTTACTTCCTGATTGTCAGAACTCTTCTTATGAAGAAGCAGGAGGATGGAAGTAAGGTATATGTAAACAGATGGTGGAAATATCTGGATTTGGAGGATTATTTCTACAGACCGGTATTACTGAAGTTCATCCCTGCTATAGCAGGTACCCTGTCTCTTGTTATGGATAGACTGGTAGATGGAACGGTAGTCTTGCTTCGTAAGACCATCTACAAGGATAGCCCAAGAGAGGTAGAGCCTGATGAAGGAAATGTTATCACACAGAGAATGGGTTCCCTGTTAAATAAAGGGCAGAAGGTACTCAATCATACAGTGTATGTACATGACCCAAAGAATAAGGATTATAAGCATCGCCTTGCGATGAAATACGAAGCATTCAAGGAGAATGCAAGCTTTATTGAACGTAGCTTGTCTTACGGATTAATCCTGTTTTGTCTGGGCTTGTGTGCGGTTTTGATTTACCTGTTAGTTTCGGCTATATTATAGATAGAAGAAAATGTAATTGCAAAGGAGAAGGAGTATGGCATTACAAAATGATTTGAGAGCTCAGCTTATAAAGCAGTTTGCTGCAGAGGTAATCGAAATCAGAGAACCCTCTGGAAAGAAATACTACGCATGCCCAACCTGTAAGTTTGCTGTGGCAAAGAGTGATGATAAATGCCCTAGCTGTGCGCAGGCACTAAGCTGGCAGAACATCCGCGTAGAAGAAACGGGTCCAACCGGACCGAAAACGGCAACACTGACATTTGAAGTACCCGGTGATTTTGCACTGGGCGATTGCAGAAAATGCCCATTGTCTTATATCGCAAAAACCGGTTTGGAAAATGTATATGAATGTCCGCTGCATAACCGAATGAGTTGTCCGTTGAAGATATCATAGAGGGTAGAAAAGTAGACGAATTTCATAGTTGTGTAGAAGTAGATAATGAGAGAGTCGTATTAGAAATCCAATTGGATTCTGGTACGGCTCTTTTTGCAAGCTTGTCTAACTATTTCGACACAAAATTTGCGAAGGAAGACATAAGATGATACCAGAGCGGAGTGCTTGAGAAGACATGAAAGGAATAAAGGAGGTAGTCAAATGTTAATTCAAAGAAAAAACATGATTATTACAGCAGTGGTTTTTATGAGTACCGTAGTGATGAGTTTGGGAGCATCCATGTTAAGCATTTCTTATGCTGCGGAGGGGACCGCCCCAGAAAATCAAGTGATGAGTGTTTTGGCAGCGAATGAAGAGTTTGACATTGTAAGCGCTAAGCTGGAATTGGCAGCACTTCATGCAGATGAATATGTAGAGATGTCAGAAGCTGAGATAGCTGAACGTACAGACGCAATTGATGAAATCGTT
>CAYMYV010000290.1:0-1671 GCA_964394775.1 uncultured Lachnobacterium sp.
TATCCAGCCATTCGCCGACGGTCATTTTACAGGGAGCCTTATATGTTCCTGCGTCAATGGCAGCGGTTGCGGCTTTCAGCTTTTGGGAAACCTCTTTTTTTGTCTTACCTGTGATACTCCGCTGAATCTGTTTCCCGGTTCCGGGGTCAAAGCCTACCGTATACCGGGCTTCATAGTAGTTGTATTCCTTGCCCTTGATAATCTTAGTTACCTTGCGGATGGTTCCCATCCCATCGGCTGCTTTTTTAGTCTTTTTATTGCTCTGCGGCATAATATACTCCTTTCTTCGCCGCATAGCTGGTACTCAATTATTATACCATAAATGTAGCGAAAACGCAACTATTATATGCGATTCTCTTAACTTTTTAACAAATAATCTGCTACGGCATCCCTTGGTATGATGTAGCAACGACCAACACGAATGCTGCGAATTTTTCCAGAGCGGATGAGTGCATATGCACTATTGCGGCTTACTGATAAAAGTTCTGCTAACTGCTTAACATGCAGTGTTAAGGGTAATTCTTCAAACCTTATTGTGTTAATCATCTTTTTCACCCCCCTTATCCGAGGGCATAAGATTTTGGAAATCATTATCGGGTATAGAGCTATCCACGCTAGGGAGTGCCAGACTAGGCAGCTTGCTATGGGATGGCTTCTTTGCTGCTTTCCGGGAACGGAATGTGAGATACTCGCTGACTGATTCAAAGGTATCAACTACATCATCCCCATAGAACACTTGTACTTGGTGGATTCTCCGCTTGAAAGCTGCCCATGTCTCTGGCTCTTTCTCCTGTACTTCCGGGTACTGTTTTTCAAGCGGAATATTGGTAGTGATAAACACCTTTGTAAATCCAGCTTGCTTATTGGTGTAGCGAGCCGGGAGGGTGCAAGGGTAGCCGTCCAGATAGGAAAGCATATCTTGAATCCGTAGGCTACTGCGAAATTCCTCAAACAAGACAACATCCTGCATTTTGTAGGAATCCCACGGGTGAGCGTAATCGGTGATCCGATACACATTCTCATACCCATATTGTTCCATAACGCTCCGGGTCTTGCCTGTGTTTGTCTTGCCATAGATATAAGTAACTTCCAAATCTCGCCAGTTGCTTTTTGCTCTGTCCTCTAGTAGTGTCTGCCTAGCCCTTTGAACTTTATCCAGATAGAGTATTGATTCGGGATACATACGCAGTATTTCTGCATCTTGATAACCGTTCTCTAATAGGGCAAGAATGATCTTATGTTCGGCTCTGGTGCTTGTTCTTTCTTCGGAGGGCATTGTTCCCCATTCCTCGAAAGTTCCGGGCTGTGTAGTCTCGCTCTTGGAGGTATTTGCCCATTTTCCCGCTTTCTGGAAATACTCCTTATTGTCTTGACAAGTGCCATAAGCATTTTCTATATGGGCAGTCGGGAACCGCCTTTTAATAGAGGAAAAACGAATAGCACTATTAGGCGAGCATATAAAAATGTGTGTATGCGGTGTATTGCCCTCTGTACCTACCTCATCGACCATACACCCATATTCAATAGTGGTCAGTGTGGATAAACGGCTCAAAATTTCCTCATGGGTAAAGGGAACATTGACTTTTTTATCTCCAACAGTAATTTCAGCATCAAGCGGATTGTTGATGGTGATTTGATACTTGTAGGCTTGTGTATCTTTTTTGACTTCTT
>CAYMYV010000291.1:0-1646 GCA_964394775.1 uncultured Lachnobacterium sp.
GCGGATGTATCGCTGGTGGCGGACAGCCATATGTAAGAAGCTGCTTCTTACCAAACGAAGCTGATGATATTATGGATACCTACAAAGAGAAGAGAGCAAATGCATTATATAGTGAGGATGAGCGTCAGGTATTACGTCAGTCTCATAATAATCCTCAGATTAAAGCCCTTTATGATGATTTCCTTGGTAAACCAAATTCTCATAAGGCACATAAGCTCTTACATACAACTTATTCTGCAAGAGTTGGTTTTAACGACTAACATTTGTTGCGTTAATTTGTAGTAATTGAGTTTACAATAGTTAAGCTTGTTATATTAATACAATAAGCTTAGAGAACTAAATGAAAAGATTTCTCAGGGGGACTGGCAGTTCCCCTGATTTTTCTTAAAATGTTGAGTGCTGATTTGTTATAAAGACAATAAAGTGCTGTTAGTTAAACATACTTATGGAGCAGCAAAAGGTAAATATCTAGTGCCAGGTGGTTTTAGTGAAGATGGTGAGATTTACAAAGCAAGGTATTTTTCAAAAATATTAAAATTACCATAGTAGGAAAGTACATATGTCATATCAAGAAGTAATAAAAGAAGTACGGGAAAAACAGAATATTGACTTACAACAGCTGCAAGTGCTTCTTGGAGATGCTTCTATGGAAGACGTGAACTTTTTATACTCTAACGCAAGAGAAGTAGCAGATGAAATTTATGGAAAACGTGTATTTAAGCGTGGACTTATCGAATTTACCAACTACTGTAGGAATGACTGCTATTACTGCGGAATTCGCAGAAGTAATGCAACCGCAGAGCGATATCGCCTAGAGAAAGAAACAATCCTGGATTGTTGTAAAAAGGGATATGACCTGGGCTATCGAACCTTTGTATTACAAGGAGGCGAGGATGGGTATTTCACAGACGAGAGAATTTGTGAGATAGTAAGCGAAATACACAAAGCGCATCCTGATTGTGCGATTACTTTGTCCATTGGAGAGAAAGCAAAAGAAAGTTACCAAAAGTATTATGATGCAGGTGCAAACAGATACCTTATAAGACATGAAACTGCAAATGAAGAGCACTATGGAAAGTTGCATCCACAGGCACTGTCATTAGAAACAAGAAAACAGTGCTTATGGAATTTGAAGGAAATAGGTTATCAGGTGGGCTGTGGCTTTATGGTTGGTTCGCCTTACCAGACCATAGAAACTATATATGAAGACCTGTGTTTTATTAAAGAATTAGAACCTCATATGGTTGGAATTGGGCCATTTATTCCGCATCAGGATACTCCTTTTGCAAGAGAATCAGCTGGAACATTAGAAACAACTTTAAAGCTTTTAGCAATAATCAGACTCATTCATCCTCACGTATTACTTCCTGCAACAACAGCCCTGGGAACAATACATGAAAATGGACGAGAGCTGGGCATTTTGGCAGGTGCGAACGTTGTAATGCCAAATTTATCTCCTGCAGAGGTACGCGATAAATACAAACTGTATGATAATAAGGCTTGTTCAGGCGATGAGGCTGTAGAAGGAGATAAAAACCTTAGATTACGCATGGAAAGAATCGGATATGAACTTGTGTGTGCCCGAGGGGATTTTCAATAGTAAATATGAAAGTAAATGCAGAATGTACGAAATATAGTAAACTGTA
>CAYMYV010000292.1:0-1635 GCA_964394775.1 uncultured Lachnobacterium sp.
AGCGGGTTCCGTGGTGTCCGGAACGGAAGGGGATATCTGCGGGGCCGGGGGAGTGCCCTCTGTGTCTGCATAAACCGGCTGCACCGATGTCACCCATAATGCAAATATGAAAATGCTAAGAATCATCCTCTGTAAAGTTCTTTTCATATCATCATCCCCCTAGTACTATTGTACTACTTCCTTGCCCTCTCTTCAACCAGGAGTTTCACCAGCTTTCCAACTAATTCTCTCTTCTCCCATTTCAAATATGGATATATATATTGTCCTTTTATTCCACCATTTTTCTCCCTTTTTCCTACCTATAATAATTATACAAAAAATGCAAAAAAAATACAGTATTTTGAACAGAATGTGTTATAATGTTTCATAAGAATGTTTTTATATGGAGGACTGTTATGAGATACATTTTAGAAAACGATACCTTACGTGCAGAAATCGATTCTTTTGGGGCAGAATTGAAGTCCGTAGTAAACAAAGCCACAGGTCAGGAATATATGTGGCAGGCTGACGCAACATACTGGGGCCGCACATCACCTGTTCTTTTTCCATTCGTAGGAAGACTTAAAAATGATAGCTTCCTTCACGGCGGCGAAACTTATTCTATGAAACAGCATGGTTTTGCAAGAGATATGGAGCATTGCCTTGTTTCTAAAACAGATACTACTATCTGGTTTAAGCTGGTTACCAGCAACGAAACTCTCGAACAGTTTCCATTTTCTTTTATTTTGCGCATTGGCTATGAATTAGAAGGAAACGAGCTCAAGGTATTATGGGAGGTAAGCAACAACTCCGTTGACAAGCATATGCATTTTGCCATTGGCGCACATCCTGCATTTAATTGTCCAATTCATGGGGAAGCCTCCAAAGCAGGATATAAACTGTATTTTGCAGGCGTAGATGAGCTTCATCATCATGGCAACGACCGTGTAACCGGTCTTTCTCTGGATGAAGATTTGATTTTACCACTTGAAAACAATCGCGCGACTATTACTTCGGAATTTTTCGATCGTTGTACATACATCTGTGAGGGCAGCCAAACCGGCGAGATTGGTTTGGAGGATCCGGATGGCAACCGTATTGTAACCGTATTATTTGATATGCCATTATTTGCTCTCTGGTCACCGGAAGAGAAAAATGCACCTTTTTTATGTATTGAACCATGGTGTGGCAGATGTGACAGCGAAGATTTTGAAGGAACACTAAAGGCTCGTGCATATGATAATGTTTTGGAGGCAGGCGAGAAATTCAACACCTCCTATGTAATTCGATTCGGCGCGTAAAATATTGCCAACCATGTAATTCCCTAAATTTCTATCTTGTAATTTTTCTTATTTTATATATAATAGACGAAGAGTAAAAAGAATGTTTCGCATTCTTCAAAGGAGGATTGTTATTCTATGCCAAAAAGAAGTGATATTAACAAAATTCTTATCATCGGTTCTGGTCCAATTATCATTGGTCAGGCCTGTGAGTTCGACTACTCTGGTACACAGGCTTGTAAAGCCCTTCGCAGCTTAGGTTACGAAATCGTACTGGTGAACTCAAACCCAGCTACCATTATGACCGACCCAGAGACCGCAGATGTAACATACATCGAACCTCTTAACGTAGAACGTTTAGAGCAGATTATCGCAA
>CAYMYV010000293.1:0-1634 GCA_964394775.1 uncultured Lachnobacterium sp.
TTACATCAAAAGAAGATGCTCCAAATATTTTTGAAGCATCTTTGATATCACCCTCAACAATGGATACCTTCTCTTCCAAATGATTGTACTGTACGCTTCTGGCAGCCATATCTGCACTTTCCGGCTGAATTTCGAGCCCGGTAAAATGGGAGCCTTCTGTCTTTGCTTCCAGTAAAATTGGGATAATACCCGTACCGGTTCCTAAATCTAACACGGTCTCTCCCTTTTTTACATTGGCAAAGCCTGATAACAGCACAGCATCCATTCCAAAGCAGAATCTTCCCGGATCTTGAATAATAAAGTATCCGTTTCTATGGAGCTCATCTAGTCTCTCATTCTTCTTCAGAAGCGTTGTCTCTTCCTTTTTTGTATTTTCCATAGTGGCGTTTTCCTTTTCCGTAGTAGCGCTTCTTGCCATGGTAGTGATGGTGTTCGCGACCTGCGTTTCTATCCTGCTGAGTATTATTCGCTTGTTCCTCTTCGTACATTTCAAGGTCTGTCTCTTCGAATACCTTTTCTATCTCATTTTCTGCAGAAATCTCCTGTTTCTCCTCATGTCCATTATGTGGACGCTGGTCACGCTTATCACGATACTCATTATTCTCACGACGACCATTATTCTCTCGACGGCCATTATTTTCACGACGGTCATTATTCTCTCGACGGCCATTATTCTCTCGACGGTCATTATTTTCACGACGCTCACGCTTATCCTGACGGTCATATTTCTCGTGGCGCTCCTGCTTCTCTGGCTTGTCAGATACTACACCTTCATCCTCCAGACCCTCTAATTCTTTTAATTCTTCCGCAGAAATTTTTACGTCTTTGCGCTTCTTTGGGCGGAAATTAAGTTCATCTGCCCTATATTCGCGCAGTTCCTTTTCGTCACCTGTATCAATAACTACCTTAACCAGCTGACGCAGTACACTTACACTCTGTACCTCTCCCTTTGCACCATCCTTAGCGGTAACATAATCTCCAACGGATGGAAGGCGTCCGTTTAAATACTCATAGGTTTCCTGTTCATTTTTTAAACAGCACATCAGTCTTCCACATACACCTGAGATTTTGGTTGGGTTTAAGGAAAGATTCTGCTCCTTCGCCATCTTGATAGATACCGGAACGAAATCTGACAAATATGTTTTACAGCAGAGCGGTCTGCCACAGATACCGATTCCACCCAAAATCTTGGTCTCATCGCGCACGCCAATCTGACGAAGCTCTATTCTTGTACGGAATACTGCTGCCAAATCCTTAACTAAATCACGGAAGTCAATACGTCCATCTGCGGTAAAATAAAATAACAGCTTATTGTTATCAAAGGTGTACTCTGCATTTACCAGCTTCATTTCAAGACCGTGCTTGATAATCTTTTCCTTACAGATAGCAAATGCTTCCTTTTCTTTCTCACGATTTACTTCGATGATTCTTTCGTCTTCATCGGTGGCCATACGTAGCACCGGCTTGAGCGGCTGAATCACCTGCTCGTCCTCCACAAATTTTGGTGGGAGAAGTACCGTTCCCATCTCTACACCACGTGCAGTTTCCACGATGACGTGCATGCCTGTTTCTAATTCAAAATCGCCCGGATCGAAATAATATATCTTTCCTGCTTTTTGGAATCGGATTCCTGT
>CAYMYV010000294.1:0-1598 GCA_964394775.1 uncultured Lachnobacterium sp.
TTCCTGAAAATGATATGTTAGGAATCGACCTGGTTATTCCAGATGTAACATATCTGAAGGAAAATATTGATAAGGTAAAAGGATTCTTTATTACGCATGGACATGAAGACCATATTGGAGCGATTCCATATGTGCTTCGTGATATTAACGTGCCTATTTATGCGACAAAGCTGACCACAGCTTTGATAGAGCACAAATTAGAAGAGCACGACATGCTTAAGAAGGTAAAAAGAAAGGTTGTTAAATACGGACAGCATATTAACATTGGATGCTTCCGCGTAGAATTTATTCGTACCAATCACAGTATTCAGGATGCAGCAGCCCTGGCTATTTATTCGCCGGCAGGTATTGTTGTTCATACCGGAGACTTTAAGGTGGATTACACACCGGTATTTGGCGATGCCATTGACCTGGCCAGATTTGGTGAAATCGGAAAGAAGGGCGTACTTGCACTTATGTGCGATAGTACGAATGCAGAGCGTTCCGGATTTACCTTGTCAGAGAAGAGCGTAGGTGCTACATTAGACCACATCTTTGATGATCATAGAACGCAAAGAATTATTGTTGCTACCTTTGCCTCCAACGTAGACCGTGTGCAGCAGATTATCAACTCTGCTCACAAATATGGCAGAAAAGTAGCAATTGAAGGACGCAGTATGGTAAGTACCATTAACATTGCGTCAGAGCTTGGTTATCTAAGCCTGCCGGATAATATCCTGATTGAAGGCGAGATGCTTCGCAACTACCCGGATGAACAGACGGTAATTATTACTACCGGAAGTCAGGGCGAGTCGATGGCAGCACTTTCCCGTATGGCAAACGGAACCCATCGCAAGATTTCCATTAAGCCAAATGATACAATTATTTTTAGCTCCTCACCAATTCCGGGAAATGAGAAATCCGTAACAGGTGTCATCAATGAATTGATGCGAAAGGGCGCAGATGTTATATTCCAGGATGTACACGTGTCCGGACATGCATGTAAGGAGGATATCAAATTAATCTATTCTCTTTTACATCCAAAATACTGTATTCCGGTGCATGGTGAGTATAAGCATCTTATCGCACAGGCTAAAATCGCAGAAGAATTGGGCTATGATAAGGATGCAATCAAGATTTTGTCCTCAGGTGATGTGTTAGAGTTGGATGAAGATGGCGCAGAGATTACCGGACGTATTCAGGTGGGAAATGTCATGGTAGATGGTCTTGGCGTTGGTGACGTCGGAAACATTGTAATTCGCGATAGACAAAAGCTTGCCGAGGACGGTATTATTATCGTCGTTATGACTCTGGAAAGTGTGACCGGTCAGGTACTTGCAGGTCCGGACATTGTCTCTCGTGGTTTTGTATATGTACGTAACTCAGAGAGTCTCATGGATGAGGCACAGGCAGTGCTTGACAGTACCATGGAATACTGCATGGCACACCGCATTACCGATTGGAGCAAAATCAAGACCATGGTAAAGGATTCACTTGGTGACTTCGTATGGAAAGAGACTAAGAGACGCCCAATGATTATGCCAATCATTATGGAAGTATAGGAGTAATTATGAACGTTAACAAAGTAGTACTCAAATTTGTTAAATTAGGTATCACAA
>CAYMYV010000295.1:0-1585 GCA_964394775.1 uncultured Lachnobacterium sp.
AACCCGTCGTATGATGGATTTGAATGAGGGTGATGAGTTACAGGACTTCGTTGGTCCTTTGGGCTGTGCATCGGAACTTTGCGAGGAAGTAAACCTTGAGGAAACCAAGAAGAAAAATATTGTATTTATCGCAGGAGGTCTTGGAATTGCGCCGGTATATCCACAGGTAAAATGGCTCCATGAACATGGCGTAGACGTAGACGTTATTATGGGTTCACGTAACAAAGACCTGTTATTCTATATTGATGAAATGAAAGCTGTTGCGAAAAATGTATACGTTGCTACGGATGATGGCAGCTACGGTTTTCATGGAAACGGCTGTGCTCAGTTAGAAGCGCTTTATAATGAGGGTGTACGCTACGACCACTGCGTGGCAATTGGCCCAATGATTATGATGAAATTTGTATGCTTACTGACCAAGAAGCTTGAGCTTCCAACCATCGTATCCATGAACCCAATTATGGTGGATGGCACCGGTATGTGTGGCGCATGTCGTCTTATGGTTGGCGGCGAGGTAAAATTCGCTTGTGTAGATGGACCGGAATTCGATGGACATCTCGTTGATTTTGACCAGGCTATGGCTAGACAGCAGCAGTATAAAACAGAAGAAGGCCGTGCGAAATTAGCATACGAAGAAGGCGCAACCCATCACGGTGGATGCGGACATTGCGGAGGTGACGAGTAATGGACGTTTTAAAAAGAGTACCGGTTCGTGAGCAGGAACCGGCTGTTCGTGCGAAGAACTTTGAAGAAGTATGTTACGGATACAACGAAGAAGAAGCAGTTGCAGAAGCTTCGCGTTGTTTGAATTGTAAAAATGCATTATGTATGCAGGGATGCCCTGTGTCAATTAACATTCCTGGCTTTATTGAACAGGTAAAAAATCGCAATTTTGAGGAAGCATATCAGATTATCTCTGAGTCCAGTGCTTTGCCGGCGGTATGTGGTCGTGTATGTCCACAGGAGAGCCAGTGCGAGGGAAAATGTATTAGAGGCTTTAAGGGAGAACCTGTTTCCATCGGTAAATTAGAGCGTTTTGTAGCTGACTGGGCAAGAGAAAATGGAATTAAACCTAAGAAAGCAAAAGAAACGAATGGGCACAAGGTAGCTGTTATCGGTTCCGGCCCTGCAGGTCTTACCTGTGCGGGTGACCTTGCAAAGCTTGGTTATGAGGTGACAATTTACGAAGCGTTACATGCGGCAGGCGGTGTACTTGTATATGGTATCCCAGAATTCCGTCTTCCAAAGGATGCGGTTGTTGCTGCAGAAGTTGAAAATGTAAAAGCACTTGGTGTTAAGATTGAAACCAATGTTGTTATTGGTAAATCAATTACAATTGATGAATTGATGGAGGAAGAAGGCTATGAGGCTGTATTTATCGGCTCTGGTGCCGGTCTTCCGAAGTTCATGGGAATCCCGGGCGAACAGGCAAATGGCGTGTTCTCAGCAAACGAGTACTTAACCAGAAATAACCTGATGAAGGCGTTCAAGGAAGACTATGAGACACCAATCAGCCACGGCAACAAGGTTGTAGTAGTTGGTGGTGGTAACGTGGCTATGGATGCTGCCCGTACAGCACTTCGTC